>JAHUUI010000006.1 GCA_019218315.1 Cardiobacteriaceae bacterium TAE3-ERU3
TGATCCCATGCCGAACTCAGAAGTGAAACGCAGTATCGCCGATGGTAGTGTGGGGTCTCCCCATGTGAGAGTAGGTCACCGTCAGGGCTTTACACAGCCCCTTAGCTAGCGCTAAGGGGCTTTTTTAATGCAAAAAATAAATAGACCCAAAAGCTCAAAAACTCCCGCTTACTGGCCAACGTCCGATAAATCCGTCTCGCCTTTAAGCTTGATATCTGCTTTTATTTTATTGACCGTGGAATCTCCTATTCCTTTGATATTCGTCAGTTCTTCAATACTTTTGAACTCGCCGTGTTCAGTCCGGTATTTGATGATGGCTTCTGCTTTGACTTCGCCGATACCTTTAAGTGCAGAGAGTTCATCTACATTGGCAGTATTGATGTTTACTTTTGCGAATGATGTGGACGCTAGAAGGATGGTTGTAACAATAATTGACTTGAAAAGTTTCATATTCTTTCTCCTTATTATTTTGCCATATTGGCTCAATCATAATAATCAAAATCAATAGTATTTGCACATTATCTCTTTATTTTTCTTAAATAGCAATTGATTTCATTTGCTTACGGGTGAAGGGGCTTGTATTTTTTTTGTGTTTATACTCTGCTTAACGTAAAATGTCGCCTCTAAAAAACATGTTTTTCTAATTTCGCGAGGCAATATGACTAATAATTCTGATGTGCAAAATTTGAAGGTTGGGGATAAAGAATACCTTTACTACCCTCTTACGTCAGTAGCGTCCGAAGAGCATTTGGCAAAGCTGCCTTATTCAATTAAAATTCTTTTGGAAAACTTGCTGCGTTTTCAAGATGGTGAGTCGGTTAAAGCAGATGATGTCGAGGCCTTGGCAACATGGGCGCCTGGAAGTGTCATTGATAAAGAGATTGCATTTACGCCTAGTCGTGTTGTTTTACAGGACTTCACAGGAGTTCCCGCTGTCGTCGATTTGGCTGCGATGCGAGATGCGATGACGCAGTTGGGTAGTGATCCTCAGCAAATTAATCCTTTGGTTCCTGTAGATCTAGTTATTGACCACTCAGTAATGGTTGATCATTTTGGAACTGATAGCGCTTTGGAGCAAAATGCGGAATTAGAGTTTGAGCGTAACAATGAGCGCTATAAGTTCTTGCGCTGGGGGCAGAAAGCTTTTGATCAATTCCGTGTAGTACCACCAGATACAGGTATTGTTCATCAGGTTAACCTTGAGTTTCTTGCTCATGTTGTTTTCCGTCGTGAAGAAGGCGATAAGACGGTTATTTACCCAGATACTTTGGTGGGGACAGATAGCCATACCACAATGATTAATGGCTTGGGTGTGTTAGGCTGGGGTGTCGGTGGTATCGAAGCAGAAGCTGCTATGTTGGGTCAGCCGATTACAATGCTTGTCCCTGAAGTAGTTGGTTTTGAATTGACCGGGAAATTGCAACCAGGTGTTACCGCGACAGACTTGGTTTTGACAGTTACGCAAATGCTGCGTGAACATGGCGTTGTAGGTAAGTTTGTTGAGTTCTTTGGTGATGGTCTTGCTGATTTGCCTTTGGCTGACCGCGCTACGATTGCCAATATGGCACCTGAGTATGGTGCGACATGCGGTATTTTCCCGATTGATGAAGAAACATTGAATTACATGCGCCTTTCAGGCCGTGATGATGACCTGATTGAGCTGACGCGTGAATATGCTAAAGCACAGCATATGTTCCGTGAAGAAGGTGCTCGTCCTCAATACAATGCAACTTTGACTTTGGATATGGGCGAAGTAGTTCCTTCAGTTGCAGGGCCTAAGCGTCCACAAGACCGTATTATCCTTGATGAGTTGAGCGCAAAAGTACAAGACTTAATTCCTGATGAGCCGAAGTCGGCGGAAGTTACACTGGATGGTGAGACGTTTACACTTGAAGACGGTGATGTTGTGATCAATGCAATCACGAGCTGCACCAATACTTCAAACCCATCGGTTATGCTTGCAGCAGGTTTGGTTGCTAAAAAAGCTGTCGAGCTAGGCATTACTCGTAAACCTTGGTGTAAAACATCTTTGGCACCTGGCTCACAGGTGGTCACCGAGTACTTGGAGAAAGCAGGACTTTTGCCGTACTTGGATCAGATTGGTTTCAACGTTGTTGGTTACGGCTGTACAACTTGTATCGGTAACTCAGGACCTTTGCCAGATGAAATTGGTAAAGCAATTGATGAGAACGACCTAACTGTAGCTTCTGTACTCTCAGGTAACCGTAACTTCGAAGGTCGTGTACATGCCAAAGTAAAAATGAACTTTTTGGCTTCGCCTCCTTTGGTTGTTGCATATTCTATTTTGGGTAGCGTGCGTAAAGACATTACCAAAGATCCGATTGCAACAGATAAGAATGGTAATGACGTTTATCTGAAGGATATTTGGCCGACATTTGACGAGGTACAGCAGCAGCTTAAAGCCATTGAACGTGAGATGTATGTTACTGGCTATGAGGATGTCTTCAAAGGTCCTCAGATGTGGCAGGATATTCAGGTCGAAGCTTCAGAGACTTATTCTTGGGATGAGGAGTCAACTTACATTAAGAATCCACCATATTTCGTGGGTATGCCTAAAGAAGCTCCAGATCATCTTGAGTCAATTACAGGTGCACGTGTATTAGCTCGCCTTGGCGACAGTATTACAACTGACCACATCTCACCAGCAGGTTCTATTGGTGAAGATACTCCAGCTGGTAAATACCTTAAGTCTCGCGGTGTTTCGGTCAAGGACTTCAACTCCTATGGCTCCCGTCGTGGTAACGATGATGTGATGGTTCGCGGAACATTTGCCAATATTCGACTGCGTAATGAGTTGGCACCTGGTACTGAGGGTGGCTTTACTACTCACTATCCTAGTAATGAAGTGACGACGATCTATGAAGCGTCACAGCAGTATCAGAAAGACAATGTTCCTTTGGTTGTACTTGCTGGTAAAGAGTACGGTACTGGTTCTTCTCGTGACTGGGCCGCTAAAGGTACTTTGTTGTTAGGCGTTAAGGCTGTCATTGCTGAAAGCTATGAGCGTATCCACCGTTCCAACCTTGTTGGTATGGGGGTGTTGCCTCTGCAGTTTGATGATGGCGAATCTCGTGAAACACTAGGGCTGAAAGGTGATGAAATTTTCGATTTCGAGCCTATCGAGAAAGGTGCGAAGCGCTTGAAAGTTACCGCTAAGAGTGAAGATGGAGACGAAAAACACTTTACTGCTATTGTGCGTATTGATACGCCAAAAGAGTGGGCTTATTATCAGCATGGCGGTATCCTGCAATATGTATTACGTCAGCTAGATAAGTAAATCAGGGTATTTTGATGAGAAAAAGCAGGCTCTGGTCTGCTTTTTCTTTTTGGGTGCAATTGATATGATGCTTTATCTTTGATGTCCTAGGTGGGCGAGTTTTCTACAAGTGATTAGATCGCAGTTACCTTTTAAGAGATTTTTATATAATGAGTGCTATTGAGACATTTATTGCAGAAGTGAACTTTACGGATGCCGCTGCAGAAAAAGTATTCGATTTAATTGAAGAAGAGGGTAACAATGATCTGAAATTAAGGGTTTTTGTTACAGGAGGCGGCTGCTCCGGATTTCAGTATGGCTTTACTTTTGATGAGGCTATTCAGGATGGAGATGCTGTTGTTGAAAAAAATGGCGTGACACTACTTATTGATAGTATCAGCTATCCGTATTTGGAAAATGCAGAAATTGACTATAAAGAAGATCTTAGTGGTGCCCAGTTTATTATCCGTAACCCTAATGCGCAGACGACTTGTGGGTGTGGTTCTTCGTTTTCTCCATAGGATGAAATGACTGCTTTGTAAGTACTTTCTATTTTACTTGGACCTGGTAGATAGCTGGTGTAGTTCGCGCGAGATATTCCGGGTTTTATGCGATAGAGGGCATTGGTGATGGAGGATTTGCTGGAAGAGGGATTTCGTCTGTATGTGGCTTCCTAATAGGTCAGTATTTTTGCGCTTAATTGCCTCAATTAACTTTCCGTCAAATCCACGGTTTGATACATTCAAAATAGGCATTGAGTGCTCAAAAGACAATAAATAGTAGTCACCATCTCCATTAATTTGAGGCACTAGCCCAAGGTGTTCTATAAGTTGGAATTCTAGCAGGCGATATGAATGCCTAGAGGGCTCTGTTAACGCAGAAATATAAGCCTGATATATTTCTGGTGCTGGGTCGTCAGCAGGTAAGTAACCCAGCAGTAGCTCATTAAGATAATAAGCTGCTAGGTGTTGTGCTTTGGCTAAGGGGAAGTTGCGATAAGGTTCACCTCTCCATACACTTGCCAGATCAGATTTTCGATGCCCATCAATCAATATTTCTTGAAATAGTGCCCATTGATCTGTGAATCTATAGGAAGCAGTTTTTGCTATTCGGGCACTTGCTCTAAATCGACCTAACTCAGAATGAAATAGATCGAGTAAATAGTGTTGTTCACGATAAAAGGTGCGCTTTAAGACAAAAGTCCGGTCATTATTGAAACTGATAGCCATGGTCGCGCATATTTTGGTGGTATGATGGAGACAGTGTACTTTTCATGATACCACCTAATAATATAGCTGTTTGCATTGTACGTTAAGAGCTTATATGCGTTCTTTTCTTTATTTAATGACTAGCATATTATGGATTGTATTTTAAATATAGGGTTAAGGCATAACGAATGAGCCAATATGATTTGCTTGTTTCTTATATGGTGCAACATAAAATTTGCACTGCAGAGCAGTTACGTGAAGCACAAAATAGCGCACAAAAAAAACGAGCCCCTTTTATTCACCAACTATTGAGTGATGGTTTGTTGGATGCTTCTCGTCTTTCTGAGGTTAATCGTGCGGTTTACAACTTGCCTGTAGTGGCACTACGGGAAATGGATATTCGCCGTGAGCTTACTGCGCAATTTAAAGAAGAAGTTGTCCGTAAACATCAGGCTATCCCAGTCTATGTTCTGGGTGGGCGGCTATACTTGGCAACGTATGATCCTAGTAATCGTATGATGTTTGACGAATTCAAGTATCAGGGTAATTACAATGCTGTGGAGCCGATTATAGCCAATATTGATGCTATTGAAGCGATGATCGAGGATCATTATTCAGGTAGCATTAATATGGATGATTTATTGGCCGAAGAGAATCAAGATATAGATCTTGATGCTATTGGTGATGCGATTGGTTCAATTGCTGGAGAAGAAGAAGCACCTGTCGTACGATTTGTCACTGGTATTTTGCTTGATGCTATCCGCAGCGGTGCTTCAGATTTGCATTTTGAACCCTATGAAAATACATACCGTATTCGCTTTAGGCGGGATGGTGTTCTACAGGAAGTTGCGACGCCACCACCAAGTATTGCAAATCGTATTACTGCAAGACTAAAGGTTATGGCAGATCTGGATATTGCCGAAAAACGGGTTCCCCAAGATGGTCGTATAAAACTTCAAGTATCTGAAAGTAAAGCGATAGATTTTCGTGTAAACTCTCTTCCGACGCTATTTGGTGAAAAAATTGTATTGCGTATACTAGATAGCTCAGCAGCGAAATTAAATATTGATGTCTTGGGTTTTGAGCCAGAGCAGAAGAAAAATTATCTAGATGCTCTTGCGAAACCGCAGGGATTGATTTTGGTTACAGGACCGACCGGGTCGGGGAAAACAGTTTCGCTGTATACTGGGCTAAATTTGCTTAATAAGCCGACCGTAAATATTTCTACTGCTGAGGATCCAGTAGAGATAAATCTCCCTGGTATTAATCAGGTTAATGTAAATCCAAAAACAGGGCTGGATTTTGCAGCGGCATTGAAGGCATTTTTACGTCAGGATCCAGATATTATTATGGTTGGTGAGATTCGAGATATTACAACCGGTGAGATTGCTGTCAAAGCTGCACAGACTGGTCACTTGGTATTATCTACGCTGCATACTAATGATGTGCCTCAGACTATTGCACGCTTGGTGAATATTGGTATTCCTACATATAATATTGCGGCGAGTGTTAATTTAATTATGGCACAACGTTTGGCACGTAGATTATGTAATCATTGTAAAGTCCGTGATCGTAAGCACCACCATGAAGAGCTTGTTGCGTTAGGTTTTGATGAAGAGGAAATAGATGATCTGCGTATCTATACCGCTAAAGGATGTGAAAGATGCAGTTATCAAGGCTATCGAGGGCGCGCAGGTATCTACCAAGTGGTGCCTATTTCAGAGGATGTAGCTGATTTAATTCTTCGCAATGCTTCAGCGGCTGATATTGAGGAGCAATGTCGTAAAGAGGGGCATTGGGATCTGCGACAGTCAGCATTGAATAAAGTGCGTCAGGGTATGACGAGTATTGAAGAAGTATTGCGAGTGACGAGTGAATAAAGGAGTTTGTTCATGGCAGAAGTAAAAAAGAAGCTTAAGACGTACCAATGGAAGGGCGTTAATAAGCAGGGAAAGCAAATTAAGGGCGAGAATGATGCGCAAAGTGATGCTATGCTCAAAGCCTTTCTGGTCAAACAGGGTCTACGCAATATTGTCGTAAAAGAAAAGCCAAAGGATATTTTTGAGAGTAAAGGGCGTATTAAAAGTAAGGATATTTTATTTTTTACTCGACAAATGGCGACGATGCTTCGTGCTGGTATGCCAGTTATGCGCTCTCTAGACTTGGTAGGGCAGAGTATCGAAAAACCTTTACGTATGCGTGAGTTGGTTTTTGACCTATATGATCGTATTCAAAATGGAGCATCATTTGCCGAAGCGCTTGCTGCGCATCCGCTGCAATTTGATCACCTTTATACCAGCTTAGTTGCAGCTGGTGAAGATGCGGGTATGCTTGAAAGTACCATGGATAATATTGCAGTGAATATGGAAAAAGGTGAAGCGACTAAGAAAAAAGTGAAAAAAGCGCTGACTTACCCAGCTATTGTTATGGTATTTGCCGTAGTTGTGACAGCAATCTTGTTGATTAAAGTGGTTCCAGTTTTTGCGGAATTCTTTGAGTCAAATGGTGGTGAATTACCAGCGATTACACAAATGGTCGTGACCATTTCTGATTTTATGGTTAATACCGGTGTTTATCTTCTGGTTGGGCTGGTGTTATTTATTATTGGCTTTGTCTTTTTTAAAAAGCGTAATCGTAAACTTCAGGAAGCGTCGAATAAATTTGCGTTTAAAGTGCCTATTATTGGCGGTATTTTGAAATGTGGTGCTAATGCCCGCTTTGCACGTACGATGTCAACTTTATTCAACGCTGGTGTGCCCCTTATGCGTGGATTGACAGCTACTGCACCAGCAACGGGCAGTCCGATCTATGAAGAGGCGGTGATCGATATTCGAGACAACGTGCAAAATGGTCAGCAGTTGAGTTTTGCGATGAAAAATACCCAGCTTTTCCCAACTATTGCTGTGCAGATGACAGCTATTGGTGAGGAGTCTGGTAACCTAGGAGAAATGCTGGGACGAGTAGCAAATTTTTATGAAGAAGAGCTCGACTGGCGAATTGATAATTTAACTGCGATGATCGAGCCTTTTATTATGGCTTTTCTTGCGGTAGTCGTTGGTGGCTTGCTGATCGCCATGTATATGCCAATCTTTAATCTGGGGCAAATGTTCTAATGTTTGATGTTGCTTTTTTTCAAAGCATTCCAGGTATTGTGTTAGTTGCAATTCTGGGACTGCTCGTGGGCAGTTTTTTAAATGTGGTTATTTATCGTTTGCCCAAAATGATGGAACAAAGTGACCAGTTTTATTGTCGTTCTTTGCTTGCTGGAGAGGAAATTACAGAAATTGAGAGTGCAAAGTTTAATTTGCTCTATCCTCCTTCAGCATGTCCTCATTGTGGGCAGCGTATTCGCTTTTGGCAAAATATCCCAGTACTGAGTTATATGCTTCAGCGCGGGCGTTGTGCCAGCTGCCATGAAAAAATATCAGCCCGCTATTGGATGGTGGAGATGTTGACGATGATCGTCAGTGTGTTGGTGGTTTTAAACTATCCTGACCCAATACAGCTTGGCTTTGCACTGATATTAAGCTGGGGATTAATAGCACTTATTTTTATCGATGCAGAAACGCAGCTGCTGCCAGATATTATTACGTTACCACTTATGTGGTTAGGCTTTATTGCTGGCTTTATGGGCTTGTTTGTCTCACTGGAAGCCAGTGTAAGCGGTGCGATGATTGGCTATATGAGTCTGTGGTTGGTCTTCTGGGCGTTTAAACTGATCATGGGTAAAGAAGGCATGGGTTATGGTGACTTTAAGTTGCTCGCTGCCTTGTGTGCTTTTCAGGGCGCCTTTATGTTGCCGATTATTTTGTTTATGGCTTCAATCGTTGGCTTGCTAGTCGCAGTGTTCAATCGCATTGGCTTTGGTGTTGCAATGGCATTCGGGCCTTACTTGGCAATCGCAGGGTGGATCACCTTCATGTATGGTGGTGCCATTGCCGCTTATTTAGGTTGGGGTGTGGTGTATTAATGATTGTCGGGCTTACTGGTGGTATAGCCAGCGGTAAAACATTTTGCACTGACTATTTGTCATCAACGTACGCTATCCATATAGTCGATGCTGACTTGTTGGCACGAGAGGTGGTGCAGATAGGCAGTGAGGGGCTGGCTCAAATTCGTGCAGAATTTGGTGATATTGTCATCACTGATGATGGTAGCCTTAACCGCGCAAAAATGCGTGAAATTATGATAGCGGATGCTCAAGCCCGACAAAAGTTAAATGAGATTACCCATCCGCGAGTTAGGCAATTAATGCGGGATCGGTTGGCACAATATACATACGATGAGGCTAACTACCAAATCATGAGCGTACCGCTTTTATTGGAAAATAAACTGGAGCGTTATGCTGACGTGGTTGTGGTCATAGATGTGGATAGAGATACCCAGATTAAGCGCCTGCACTCCCGAGATGGTAGTGATGCAACGGTGGCCAGTAAGATGCTGGCGGCGCAAACGAGCCGCGAAGGGCGTATCACACGGGCGAATTATGTGATTGACAACAGCCGTGGAAAAAGTGAAACCACTCAGCAGTTAGATAGCTTGCATCAAATACTGTGTGGCTTAGGCGCAGTTAGGTGTGGCACGAGATCATCTTTTGAGGTGTAATCTGGTCGTCAACTTGGTATTTGCTAAAAGTCTTCTTGCATTTATGTCGTCATTGCAAGTCAGTTGATCAGTCCTAGTGAAGATGGCTGAAATGCTGTTGGCTATGCTTTTGAATTACGGTTGCAGGGGTAATTCCAAAATGCTGTTTGAATGCATGGATGAAATTTGATGGATGACGATAGCCAATATGGTAGGCGACTTCGCCAATTGTCATTTCCCCGCTAGCAAGGTACTCCATAGCCTGCTGCATTTTTGTAGCTAACAGCCATTGTTGTAGAGGAATACCCAGCGCATCTTGTACTCGGCGTTGTAGCGTACGCCGGCTGATGTGCAGTGCATCAGCAATATCATCAATATTGCTGGCACCGTTGGCATAGACTCGCTCAAGCTCATCAATTAAGCCCAACTCTTTAATACGTATTTTTGTGGGGCAAGTACTCTCATCGCGGTCTAACTCCTGACGATATGTTTCCCAGCAGGTGTTTAGAATCTGTAGTGCATGCGTGTTGCCAGCGAGATCATTAGTAAAAGGCTGGCTGACCCATTGCTTGGCAAGCCGTTTAAGTGTCGGAGAGAGTGCCCAGTGTTGGACTGCATTGCTCGGTAAATTTGCAGTATTTTTAGGCAGCCACTGTTCCAAGCCATTGAGCGTCAACTTTGTCAGTTTTTCTCCTTGGCTCAGGAAGCGTGTAAATAGCGCTTCTTTGCTAAGGTTGATGAGGACTGCTTGACCTTGCCCTTGTGCGGATATTTCATGGTAATCAGATCCGATGCCGAAGCGCAAAGTGCCTTCGATAAGTAAGACAAAAGCAATATAAGGCTTGGCCATCCGTCGGCAAGTAACGTTGCTGCGTGCGCGTAGAGAGCCGCCATGTATGTGAATGCCACATTGCAATTGGTAAAAATGATAGTCCCCATCGTAAAGATCTGTCTGATGACGACTAGCCTGAATCATTTGCTCACTGGTCAGTGGTAGCGCTGCTCTGTCCATTTATCACTACAGTTTGGCGTTTAATCAATGCCAATTTAGGTATTTAAAAAGAAACGACATTATAAAATAAAATCATTGTTATTACGTTTTGGAGCATATCATGATTCGTCGAGTCTTAAGTGTTGCAGTTTCTTTAGCTATTTTAAATACAGTGGCCCAAGAAGCGGCTCAAAGTGTAAGTCCGGAAAAGCCAATTCGACTGGAAATGATCACGGTTGAGGGTAATCAGCTATACAGTGTACTACCTAGTGAGAGTAGCAGAGATTATACAATGGAGGCTGCGACGGTTGGCACAAAAATCCCAGCGTCATTGAGAGATATTCCTCAATCAGTCAGTATCGTGACGCAGCAGGCGATTAAAGAGCGCAATGTTCAAACCTTTGACCAGCTCGCAGCCAAAACGCCCGGGTTACGTGTATTGGCAAATGATGATGGACGTTCATCTGTATACGCGCGTGGCTATGAGTACGATGAATACAACATTGATGGTCTACCGGCACAAATGCAAAGTATCAATGGCACGTTGCCGAATTTGGCTGCCTTTGATCGTGTTGAAATCATGCGTGGACCTTCAGGGTTGTTTGACAGTTCGGGAGAAATGGGCGGTATTGTAAACTTTGTCCGTAAGCGTCCAAGCGATGTGTTTAAAGGCAGTGCTTCTGTCGGTGTGGGAACACTGAAGCAATATCATCTGGGGACTGATGTTGGTGGACCATTAAATAGCGACGCTTCCATCCGTGGTCGTGCGTTAATTGATGCTAACGGTAAAACACCAAAGGTATCAGATAAAAATAATCGCTCTGAAGTACTGTATGGGGCGCTGGATTTTGATCTAGGTGAGCAGACGATATTAGGTGCCGGTTATCTTTTCCAGCAACGCCATTTAAAGCCTGATAACGGCTTACCAACACTAGGTGCAAATAAAACATTGCCAAGCCTGCCCGATAATACATTTTATGGCGCGAACTGGAATAAATTTGCCATGCAGAGTAATGATGTATTTGCCGACCTAAAGCATGAGTTCAATAATGGTGGATATGGTCAGGTGGGTATGCGTTACTCCGATCGTGATAGTGACATGAACTATGCATTTAGCCGTAGTGCCGTTAAGGGAGATGGTACTTTTGATGGTGCCGGGTTGGGCGCTAATGTTAAACAAAAAGCTTTTGCGCTTGACGCAAGTTATAGCCAACCATTTGAAGCTTGGGGTAATGTCAGCGAATACGTTGTTGGGGCTGATTTTAATCATATGACAACCCGTACCCAGCGTGGCCGGGCAATGTTTAAGGGGCTAACTGTATCTAAGCTAAATAACTTGCCGTATCGTGATTTATTATCTGCGGCAAAGCAGAATGGCAAGGGTTTTTCAGACCAAGAAACCGAGCTAAATGATTTTGGCATATATGGAAAGCTGACTTTGCGTCCCATTCAGCCTTTAGCGGTTATTGCCGGTGGGCGTTTGAGTAATTGGTCTATTGAGGCAAAAAACAACGTCAATGGTCAAAGCAACAGTCGTGATGAAAAAGCACGCTTTACCGGTTATGGCGGTGTGGTCTTTGATCTTGATGACAATCACAGTATTTATGCCAGTTATTCCTCTCTTTATGCACCACAGGATGATATTGGTAGTGACGGGAATCTGCTTAAAGCACGGCAAGGGCAGCAGTACGAGGCTGGTATTAAAGGCAGCTACTATGGTGATAAGTTACAAACTCGCCTGTCTGTCTTCCGACTTGATGACAAAAATGCAGCTGCACCAGTCGTCAGCCAGAATTATTCTGCAGCTATTGGTAAGCGTAAAGTCAAAGGCATTGAAGCTGAGATTAATGGTGAAGTCGCACCAAACTGGCAAGTTAGTGCTGGCTATACCTATATGAAAACAGATATTGACCGTGAAAAGGATAGCCAGGAAACCTTTTTCTTGTTGATGCCCAAGCATATTGGTACTTTGTGGAGCAGCTATCGTGAGAATGACCACTTGACCGTGGGCGGTGGCATCAATGCTATGAGTGGTTTTGAGTCTATCCAAGGCGTCAAAGCTTCCGGTTATGCTACAGTGGATGCGATGGTCAGCTATGATATCAATGACAATCTGCACGCGCAGTTCAACGTCAATAACTTACTGGATCGAGATTACTACAAGCGTGTCGGTAGCCCGGGAACCTTTAACATGCCAGGAGAAGAGCGCACCTTTAATGCGTCACTGCGTTATGATTTCTAAAATGAAAAAATACATCTTGGGGCTTATGATTGCATGTGCATCATCTTGCGTACTGGCTGCCGATTGGCAGCCAGCTTTATTAAAGCCTGTCGAGGAGACGGCTATCTATTCGCCACTGACTGATCAGACCTACCGTATCCAAGTAGCTGCACTGGGTGAGCCGGATGCGCAAGGCTATCCGGTGCTTTATTTGCTTGATGGTGATGCGATGATGCCGATGGCGTTATCAATGGCTCAAGGCCTGATGGCTGGCCCTAACGCATCGCGGAAAGGCGTTGTATTGGTTGCAGTCGGTTATCCTGATGCTGACCCACTTGACCTCGCCGCGAGGGCACGTGATTATACGCCGCTATCGCCAAGTAATAATGACCCCAAATACGGCGGTGCAGAAAAGTTTCATCAATTTTTCATCGATACACTAAAGCCGATGATTGCTGAGCAGTATTCATTGAACGAAGCCCGGCAAGGTATTTATGGTCATTCATTTGGTGGGCTTTATGCGCTCTATAGTCTATTTAATTACCCAGAGGATTTTCAGTATTATCTGATTTCCAGCCCGTCAATATGGTGGGGGAAAGAAGCGGTGCTTGGCGATGAAGACAAGCTAACTACAGCACCACACGGGCTTTGGCTCAGTGTTGGCTCAAAAGAGCAACCTCGCGACCAAAATGAGGCTGACTCAGCCCGTGCAAAAAAGCAAGCATCGCGTAAAATGGTCGATAATGTTGTTGATCTTTCCTCGCGGCTTAAGCAACGTTTTCCTGAACAATTCATCGACGTGCAAGTCTATGAAGGAGAGACACACGGCTCTGTTATTCACCGTGCACTGTATACCGGAATAGCGAGTTGGTTAGATGCCGTTGCACCTGTTACCAAGCAGGAAGCCCAATAGCTTTTCCGTGATGCGGGCAGCGAATGTACTTGGTGTATAACGTATTTTTATATTTGCGTTGCACAGTTTTGCTTGCGTTCATTCATGCTTTTATGTATGATGCAGCGCCTTTATGGATTCGTGGCGTGGCAAGCGCGCCGATACTTTTGGAGAATAATCATGTTTGCAGTTATTGAAACTGGCGGTAAGCAGTATAAGGTCAAGCCCGGCCAGCGTTTGCGCGTAGAAAGCCTCAAAGGCGAAGCGGGTGACAGTATTTCTTTTGACAAGGTTCTGCTGATTGCAGCGGGCGACGACGATGTCAGCTTTGGTGCGCCATACCTCGACGGCAAGACCGTCGGCGCAACAATTGTCGGCCACGGTCGTGGTGAGAAAGTTAAAATCATCAAGTTCCGTCGTCGTAAGCATTCTATGAAGCAGCAAGGTCACCGTCAGAACTACACTGAAGTCGTTATTGACGCGATTGACGGTCAAAGCAAAGAAAAGAAAGAAGCATAAGGAGCGTAAACAATGGCACACAAAAAAGCAGGCGGTTCCAGCCGCAACGGACGCGATTCAGAGTCTAAACGCCTAGGCGTCAAGCGCTTCGGTGGTCAGGAAGTCACAGCAGGCAGCATCATTGTTCGCCAGCGTGGTACCCCTTTCAATGCTGGCGAAAACGTCGGCGTTGGTCGTGACCACACACTGTTTGCAAAAGCAGATGGTAAAGTTGTTTTCAGTATCCGTGGCCCTAAAAAGCGCAAGTACGTCAGTATTGAAACAGCTGAAGCTTAAGCACTGCTTAACGCATCGCTATAGACCCCGCGTTCACCGCGGGGTTTTTTATTTATGGGCAATGAACTGCGCGTCTTGCGCAGATTTTTTGCAGTATTCATGGCAAAATAACCGTTTGCCTCGGTTGAATTGCTGGGCTTTTAGCAAATAAGACCATAAACTGGCTGAAAGTGGCGTGGTCATGGATGAAGGCCCATTCAATTGTGAACTAATACGGCATTATGCCTGTAACTGGCTCGGAGAGAGAAATGAAATTTGTAGATGAAGCAGTGATTTACGTGCGTGCCGGCAAAGGTGGTAATGGCGTAGTCAGTTTCCGACGGGAAAAGTATATTGAATTTGGCGGCCCTGATGGCGGTGATGGCGGTGATGGCGGCAGTGTGTATCTGCGCGCGATCAATGGCGCCAATACGCTGGCAGATTTCCGCTTCGAGCGCAGCTTTCAGGCCGAAAGTGGTCAGCCTGGAGAGGGGCGCAACAAGCGCGGGAAAAGTGGTGAAGATTTGTATATCGACGTGCCAATTGGTACGCAGGTATTCGTTGATGAAACCGATGAATTGCTCGGTGACTTAACCGAAGACGGTGAGACATTGCTAGTTGCGCAGGGCGGTTTTCACGGTTTGGGCAATACCCGCTACAAAAGTTCGACCAACCGTGCGCCGCGACAAAGCAAGCCGGGTACAATGGGTGAGGAATACCACTTGCGACTTGAGCTAAAACTGCTCGCTGATGTCGGTTTGTTGGGTATGCCGAATGCCGGTAAATCAACTTTGATTAGCCGCGTCTCGGCGGCAAAGCCGAAAATTGCCAATTATCCTTTTACCACTTTGTACCCCAACTTGGGAGTGGTGCGCGTTGGTGCGTTGCAAAGCTTTGTTATGGCTGATATTCCCGGCTTGATCGAAGGTGCAGCAGAAGGTGCGGGTCTGGGGCATCAATTCCTCAAGCATCTTTCACGTACGCGCTTGCTCTTGCACCTTATCGATTGCTCGGGCTACAGCGATTCTGGTGATCCGGTTGCTGATTTCAATCAGGTCAGTGCTGAGCTGGAAAAATACGACAGTGTCTTTGCCGATATGCCACGCTGGCTGGTGCTCAATAAGATGGACATGATGGACGCTGAGGCGCAGAAAGCGTGTGAGCAAGAAATTGTCGAGGCGATCAATTGGACGGGACCGGTATACGCGATTTCTGCTGAAACCGGCCAAGGTACAGAAGCCTTATGCCAAGACATCATGCAGGCATTGGAGCAAATGGATGACGACGCTGATTTCTGAGCGCAGTCAGCTTGCTGATGTTGAGCGCTGGGTGGTAAAAATTGGCAGTGCGATGCTCACAGGCGGCGTTGGTATTGATAAAGCGGCACTCGCTGATTGGACGGCACAAATGGCTGCGCTGCAACGTGCTGGTAAGCAGGTCGTGGTGGTCTCATCTGGCGCAATTGCAGTCGGTATCCAGGAACTTGGCTGGACGAGCCGCCCCAGTGAATTGAGCCGCTTACAAACCGCAGCCGCAGTTGGGCAGATGCGTCTCACTTATGCATGGCAGGAAGCATTTGCGCGTCATGGCGTGCAAGTTGCACAAGTCTTGCTTACCCATGATGACGCGGCTGATCGCAAGCGCTATCTCAATGCCCGCTCAACTTTGCAAACCATGTGCCAACTCGGCATCGTACCGGTGATTAATGAAAATGACACCGTGTCGTATGACGAGATTCGCTTTGGCGATAACGATAACCTTGGTGCGATGGTCGCCAATATTACCGCCGCTGGTGCCTATATCATCCTTACCGATCAGCAGGGCATGTACAACAAAAACCCTGCTGAATACAGCGATGCGCAATTGATTGAACAGGCTGACGCTAATGATCATAGCTTGCTTGATATGGCGGGTAAGCGCGGTGGGGCACTGGGTTCTGGTGGTATGTTTACCAAGGTATTGGCGGCGCAAAAAGCCGCGCGCTCAGGTACGCATACTTTGCTCGCCTTTGGTCGAGAACCTGATGTCATCGCGCGCCTCGCTGCTGGTGAATCGTTGGGTACATGGTTTGTTGCCGGGAATGATGCGCAGCATGCGCGCAAGCAATGGCTTGGCAGTCAGTTGCAGGTGCAGGGGCGTTTGGTGCTTGATGCCGGTGCGGTAAGCGCGCTGACTCAAGCAGGGAAAAGCTTGCTTGCCGTTGGCGTTACCGCAGTTGAAGGCAGTTTTGCGCGTGGTGCGTTGCTTGAGTGCGTCAGCCAAAGTGGTGAAGCTGTTGCGCGCGGTCTGACCAATTACAGCAGCGAAGATTGTCGTGAACTGCTCGGTAAGCACAGCGATGAAGCCGCAGAACTACTGATTCATGGGCAGGCGCTTATTCACCGCGATAACCTTGTTTTAGCCTGAGTAAAACCTAGTTAGGTTGTTGTTAAAAAAATAAAATAAGACTATTTTTGTATTAAATTAACTTTATGTTATAAACTGTAGTTTTTATAAAAATCGATTGTTTGCTCCAGTGCTTATTGATACATTGACATTTGTCAATTTAAGCGAGGGTAGCATCATGACACATAAAACATTAGGCACAACATTGAGCACGACCATGCAGACGTTAGCTGTTCGTGCTATTTCCATTTCTATGGGCTTTGTCTTTTTTACAGGCGGTTGGCGCCGTTTTTACAATGCACCGGCAAAGCACGATATTGAAAGCCCGGCACACTTGGCGAACAAGCTGGTCGCAGCGGCACCTGGTTCACCGATTGAGGGCTCGGTGCATTGGGTGCTGTACAATCCGTGGGCGGCAGAATGGTCAACCTACATGATGTCGACAGCAGAAATCGCGGTTGGTGCTTGTCTGATGCTCGGTTTACTGACGCGGTTAGCAGCAGTTGGCTCAGCCATAATCAACATCTGTCTGATGCTCATTTTTGGCTGGATGGGCTATGAATGCCTTGATGAGTGGACGATGGCGGCATTGGGTTTTGCCATCTCGGTAACCATCATGCTGACCGGTAGTGGTACTTGCTCAATCGACTCTGCCATGGGGCGCGATTGGTTTGCGCGTTTCTTTAGGCCATTACCCGTGCAAGCGACATTGGTCGTTGCTTCTGTGCTGATGACGGTCGGGTTCTATAGCTATTACTTTGGCTTCTTTAATTTCCAGAAGCGTACCAGTACCCATCAATACAGTATCGTCGCTGAGCCGGTCTCAGGCATGAATGACCGGATTACGCTGTACGTCAATGCCGGTGGTTCATCTACTGCTGCATACGTCAGAGAAATCACCTTTGACTTGCTAAATGGTGAACAGGTCGTTCAACAGCCGGATGAAATTCAGGTACTGCGCAGCCACTTTGCGCCGTGGTCACATTCCGGTAAAGTCGTTGACGGTACACTCAAGCTGCGCCTTGGCTCTAAAACCGATATCGCCATCCCTGAAGGTGCTGTTGGTGCAACGGTAGACATTATTGATGCGAAAAAAGATCCGGTATTGAGTTGGTAACATGCGTGGATATATCGGGTGTTAACCTGAATCCATAAAACCAATACTTTCTACTATGGTTATTTGGAAGCCCCGCCTACGCGGGGTTTTCTATTACTGTGTGATTTGATATAAGTCATGGGTTATATACTTAGAGCCTGCTAGGCTACGCTTTTTCATCCGGAGGCACTCATGAACAACGCGCTGTTTGCGCTGGGATTCCGCATTTTCTTTGCCAGTTCGGCGGTATTTGCCGTACTGACGATGACGTGGTGGATGGGCATTTTCGGATTTGGTATTGGTGCGGGCAAGCTGAATATGGCACCATTGTATTGGCATGGTCATGAGATGGTCTTTGGTTACAGCATGGCTGTTGTGGCTGGATTCCTGCTTACCGCAGTGCAGAATTGGACCAAGCAACCGATGCCGCACGGGCGTGCGCTGTTTGTCATATGGCTACCGTGGCTATTGGCGCGACTGTTGTTTGCCTTTGGCACATGGATTGGCTTGGCGATGGCGCTTGATGTGCTATTTGGCTGCTTGCTGGTCTATGCGGTAGGTAAGCCGGTCTTTGCGGTCAAGCAGTGGCGGCAAATGGGTATATTGTCGAAGCTGGTGTTAATGGTGATCGCGAACTTGCTATTTATTGCTGGCACCTATCGCTGGTTGGCTTTGGGGCAGCACTGGGGACTGTATCTCGGTGTATTTGTCATCCTCGC
The DNA here is from genome assembly GCA_019218315.1 of Cardiobacteriaceae bacterium TAE3-ERU3. Classification (NCBI taxonomy): domain Bacteria; kingdom Pseudomonadati; phylum Pseudomonadota; class Gammaproteobacteria; order Cardiobacteriales; family Cardiobacteriaceae; species Cardiobacteriaceae bacterium TAE3-ERU3. The sequence continues at coordinate 18,148 of JAHUUI010000006.1, forward strand.
GCTGCTGTTGACCATTGGACGGCGCGTTACGCCATTTTTTATTCAAAATGCGACTGGTGCGACACTGCGTAATAGTGCTTTGGTTGACCGCTTGAGCCTGTTCAGCTTCTTCGCTTTCTTTGTTTTGGAAGTGTTTACACCGTGGCACACGCTGGCTTCATGGTGTGCGCTCGCTGCAGCGTTGGCAAATGGTTATCGCTTGATCGGCTGGCATACGCCAAAATTGTGGCGCATACCGCTGTTGTGGAGTATGTATTTGTCGCTGTGGGCGGTGGTTGCCGGATTCCTGATGTATTTCCTGCGCCTGTGGTTGCCGATTGCACCATCTCTGGCGATGCATATGCTCGCGCTCGGCGGCATTGGCATCATGACCTTTTCGATGATCGGGCGGGTTAGCCTCGGGCATACCGGGCGCAATATTCACGCACCGCCGAAGCGCTTGGTGATTGGTTTTTATCTGCTGCTGTTAGCATTGCTGTTCCGCGTGATCATGCCATTGTTCTTGCCGTCTCAATATTTGGTGTGGATGATCCACGCACAAGCATTGTGGATCATCGCATTCATATTAATGGTCACGGCTTATGCGCGGATTTGGGCGACGCCACGTCCTGACGGTCGCCCCGGTTAAAAGGCTCAATTGAAGGCTGAGAGTAGCGTCTGTCCGTAGAACAATACGACGATAGCGGCAATAGCCAAAGCAATGCCGATTGCGTTAATCGCGCGTACGCGCTCACGGAATAGTACTGCACCGACCAAAGTACCAAGGCAGATAACGCCAAGGTTCATGCCGGCAAAGACCAGTGAAGGGTCTTCTTTCATCGCCTGATGTGCGCGGATGTAAAACAGAATATTGGCGAAATTCAGTCCGCCGAGAATGATGCCGGCGATGAGATCGCGTGCAGACCAGCGTTGCCCTTTAATTGCGAGGTAAATGAACATGCAGATACCGGCAAGCACAAAGCTGACAAACAGTATTGCGGAAAAACCAGCACCGGTTTTGGCCATTTGCTTGAACAAAATATCAATCACGCCATAGCCAGTCCACACGCCGAACAGCAGTAATGCACTACGCAGCAGGTTTGTGCCGCTGCCACTACCAGACTTTCCTCCATAAACTAGTGCGCAAAGGGCGATAAAGGCGAGCACGATACCGGTTAATTTGATACCAGTCAGCGGTTCACCAAACAAGGTAAATGCCGCAAGAATTGGCAGGAACAATGACAGGCGCTGCGCTGCGTCGGATTTAACGATTCCCACGTTCGCGACCGCTTTGCCCATGATGATGAATACGCTGGGCAGTAATACGCCAAGTGTGGCAAAGATTGGCCAATTCGCTACCAGCACTTCACTGTTGGCAAAAGACGGGCGCAGGAACAGCCAGCAGCAAACTGTCGCAACAACATAGTTGATCGCGATGGCGTGGCTAATGGCGAAGCCTTGGCGGCGGGCAACTTTGAGCAATATCGAGACGCTGACGCTGGCGAGTACCGCAAGAATGAGAAACTGCATGGTGAATATAATCCCAAAAACGCGTGAGCATAAATCGTTTTGATGGTATTGACAAACATTATCAATAAGGGAATTGGATTGCCAAGTGGATAAGATCATGGATTTTATTGATTAAAGTTTTACAATGCGCACTTTGCGCAATTCAAACACAGAGGCAAAAATGATTGAAGATCTTCATCTTAAGATACGCGAAATCAAGCACGAGGATTATCCGCAGATTAAATCGTTGATGGACCGTGTTTATTACGACATTGGCGGTGCATGGCCGCAGCACACCATCGAGCAACTGGTTGATGAGTTCCCGGAAGGGCAGATTGCGCTGTTTGACCATGAGCGCCTAATCGGCATGGTGCTGTCGGTGCAAGTAGACTATAAGACGTTTTCTAACCCGCATACTTATGACGACTTGGTCGATCAGCGTGAACGTGTGCGCAATAATCCTGAAGGTGATGCGATTTACGGACTCGATGCACTGATTGACCCGGATTACCGCGGTTATCGCTTGGGTCGTCGCTTGTATGACGCGCGCAAAGAGCTTTGCCGTCAGCATAACTTCCGCGCGATCCTGACTGGCGGACGGATGCCGAACTATCATCAAGAGAGCGAGATGACGCCCGCTGAGTACATCGAAGCGGTCAGTAGCCGTGAGATTTACGATCCGGCGCTGTCATTCCAGCTGGCCAACGATTTTATCGTCAAGCGCGTCTTGCACAAATACTTACCGGAAGACGACAAGTCCAAAGGTTTTGCGACTTTGCTTGAGTGGAACAACATCTACTACGAGCCGCAGGATTACAGTACCCAGACGCGCAAATCGAGTGTACGGATTGGCGGTATTCAGTGGCAGATGCGCGAAGTCGAATCTCCAGAAGAACTGCTGCAACAGGTCGAGTTCTTCGTCGACGTCATGGCCGATTACAACGCTGACTTCGCTTTGTTGCCAGAGTTTTTCAATGCGCCATTGATGGGGCTGTGCGACTCGACTGACCAAAACGTCGCGATTCGCTTCCTCGCCGGCTTTACCGAGCAATTCCGCGACGCGATGTCGCATATGGCGGTGAGCTATAACGTCAACGTCATCACCGGCTCAATGCCACTGCTTGAGGATGACACGCTGTATAACGTTAGCTATCTGTGCCGCCGCGATGGTACGGTTGAAGAGCAGCGCAAAATCCACATCACGCCACACGAACGCAGTGCATGGGTTATTGAAGGCGGCAACAGCGTACGTGTGTTTGATACCGACGCCGGGCGCATCGGCATTCTGATTTGCTACGATTCCGAATTCCCTGAACTGGCGCGCCTGATGGCACTGGAAGGCATGGAAATTCTCTTTATTCCATTCTGGACAGACACCAAGAACAGCTATCTTCGTGTACGCCACTGCGCCCAAGCACGCGCGATTGAAAATGAATGTTACGTGATGATTTGCGGTAGTGTCGGTAACTTGCCACAGGTTGAAAGCCTCGACATTCAGTACGCACAGTCGTCGATCTTCTCGCCTTCGGACTTCCCGTTCCCGCATGACGCCATCATGGCGGAAACCACGCCAAACACCGAGATGATTTTCTTCTCAGATGTGGACTTGGACAAGCTCAAGCACGTCCGCGCAGAAGGATCGGTACGCAACTTGAAGGATCGCCGTAGCGATTTGTTCAGCGTCAGCTGGACCGGTAAAAAAGAAGCGTCAGACCGTAAATACGACGAAGAGTAAAACGGCATTGACGTCATGAGGCAATAACGGGGCAATTTATGAGTATCACCAGACGCGACTTTCTCAACGGCTTTGCTTTGACGGTTGGTGCGGGATTGACCCCGTGGCAGCAGCTCATGGCGCAAGAGCAATCTGCACAAGCGGCGGGGAAATATTATCCGCCGTCGCTGACCGGGCTGCGCGGCAACCATCCTGGCAGTAACGACATCACCCATCCGATCGCCTTTGGTGCGCTTCAAGTAGATATGGACGGTTTACCAGTTAGCGAAGATTATGATCTTGTGGTTGCCGGTGCTGGGATCAGTGGCTTGGCGGCTGCATGGTTTTACCGCAAGAAATTCCCCGATGCCAAAATCCTGATTCTGGATAACCACGATGACTTTGGCGGCCATGCCAAGCGCAATGAGCTGGGCGAGGGCGACAACTTCCGCATCACCTATGGCGGCAGTGAATCACTCGACAGTCCCAAAGCGCATTTCAGTAACGTGGTTGAGGATTTTCTCGCGGATTTGGGCGTTGATTACCAGCGCTTCAATACCTACTTTGATGACGAACTTTATGCCGATCAAGGTCTGAGCGCGGGTGTGTTCTTTGATGCGGCCAACTTTGGCGAGAACCACGTTGCCAAAGGTGAACCATTCTTTGGTGAAGCTGATCCCGCTGAGGCGATTGCCAATTTCCCATTGAGCGAGAGCGACAAGCAAGCATTGCTGGCACTGTTCAACGAACCGGAAAATTATTTGCCGGAAATGAGTGCCGCAGAGGTCGAGGCCTATCTCGGCACAATCAGTTACGACACATTTTTGCAAAAGCACGTCGGTTTGTCGGCGAAAGCACGGCGTTATTTCCAGTCGTACTCTTGTGATGTGTGGGGCTATCCGATAGATGGGCGTGCCGCACTTGAAGGCTATTACGACGGCTATCCTGGCTTTGATGCAATGCCGATGCCAGTGCTTGACGACGAGGAAGAGCCGTATATTTACCACTTCCCCGATGGCAACGCTTCGGTCGCACGTATGCTGGTGCGGGCAATGATTCCCGGTGTTGCGCCGGGTGAGACGATGGAAGACATCGTCCTCGCGCCGTTTGACTACAGCAAGCTCGACCAGCAAGCAAACAACGTACGCCTACGCGTCAATGCCACGGTCGCCGATGTGCGCAACCGCGATGGCGGTGTAGACGTACTTTATTTTCAGGACAATAAAGAGCCGGTGCGCGTGCGCAGCAAGCATTGTGTGATGGCCTGCTATCACCGCATGATGCCGAGCTTGATGAAAGAAATTGGCGAAGAGCAGCGTGCGGCGCTTGATCTGAACGTCAAAACGCCGATGATCTATACCAAAGTTCTGCTGAAAAACTGGCAGGCATTTAAGGATATGGGCGTGTATACGTTTTATTGCCCGACCGCGCCATATTGCTTGGTGCAGCTCGATTATCCGGTCAATATGGGCGGCTATGAATGCCCGAAGAACCCCGAGCAAGCGATCGTTGTGCACATGGTACGCACGCCTTCGCCATATGGCACCATGGCGGGTATCCGCGATACCGCTAGCCTTGGCCGCAAGCTGGTTTACGGCTTGCCGTTTGAAGCATTGGAAGCTGAAGCACTGAATCAGCTTGATGCGATGCTTTCAACAGTTGGGCAAAGTGCGCGACCATTGGTCGAAGCGATTACCATCAACCGCTGGGCGCATGGTTACAGCCACGAAACCGCGATGCTGGCCGATGATCTCGACGCAGTCGACGGCATACTGAATACAGCGCATGCGCCGATTGGCAACGTCCATATTGCCAATTCGGATTCCGGCTGGAGTGCGTATATGCACACCGCCATTGATCAGGCGTGGCGGGCGGTAGAGGAAATACAGGCTTAATTGTTTTATGTACAATATATGGTGTTTAAATTATTTTTTAAATCTATATATTGTGCTTTCTGTGCTGATTTCTTTAGCCAGTTAACAAAATGGCAGGTATAATGGCGCTCTTTTGCCAAGCCACAATATTGGCAATTGACAAGATATTTTAATTTTATCAGGAGTGCGCCATGCCTTATCCTTACCTCGTCGCCGATGTTGGCGGCACCAATGCCCGTTTTGCACTGGTCGATGAATATGGCGAGCTGAGCCATATTGACAGGCTGGCAACTGCCGATTTTCCAACCCTTGAAGCAGCGATCCGCGCTTATCTTGAACCGCTGAATGTGCAAGTCGTGCATGCGGGCATTGCGATCGCCAACCCTGTTACTGGTGACGAAGTGCGCATGACCAATCACCATTGGTCATTTTCCATTCGTGGCATGCAAGCCTCGCTCGGCTTTGATACCTTGCACGTGATTAATGATTTCACCGCGCAGGCATTGTCGATCTTACAGATTAAAGACAGCGAACTGCGCCAAATTTGCGCCGGTCACGCAGCGGCCGATGCGCCTAAAGTCGTAATTGGTCCGGGCACCGGACTCGGTGTATCCGGGTTGATTCCCGATGGGCGTGGGCAATGGATTGCCTTGGCGGGTGAGGGAGGGCATGCCAGCTTTGCACCGCGTAGCGCCGCAGAAGGGCGCATCTTTGCCTATGCGCGCAAACATTTTCCCGATCATGTCTCGGCCGAGCGCCTGATTTGCGGTAGTGGACTGGCATTGATTGATGCAGCCTTGGCGGCAGAAAATGGCATAGTGCAACAGCGCAGTCCAGCTGAAGTGACAGCAGCGGCATTGGCTGGTGAAGCGCGGGCGCTTAGCTCGGTCAATCACTTTTCGGCGATGCTGGCCACGATCGCCTCGGATGTCGCGTTAACGCTTGGTGCGCACGGCGGCGTGTATCTCTGCGGTGGTATCTTGCCGCGCATTGTCGATTTGTTTGTCGCCAGTCCGTTTGCTGAGCGTTTTAGCGATAAGGGCCGCTTTGGTGACTATCTTGCGGATGTGCCGGTCTGGTTGGTAATGGACGCACAAGAGCCGGGATTAAGTGGTGCGGCAATTGCCTTGCAGCAAGTATTGAATGGCCGTGCATGAGTGATGCTCAGCGTCATGCAGGGGTAATCCAAACTGCGTTGCTGAGTATTGTCGGCAATACGCTGCTGGCGATCATCAAAGGCGTGGCAGGATTTTTCGGCCATTCGCATGCGCTTATTGCCGATGCGATTGAATCGACCACAGACGTCTTTTCTTCGGTTTTACTGTTGTTTGGGCTGCGCTTTTCACAACGCCCCGCAGATGACAATCATCCTTACGGCCACGGCCGAGCTGAATCACTGGCGACTTTTGTGATCGTCGGCTTTTTACTTACCTCGGCGACCATTATCGTCATTGAAAGTATCCATCAAATCATTACGCCGCATCAAATGCCCGCACCGTTTACATTGTGGATATTGGCGGGCGTGGTGATTGCCAAAGAAACCTTGTTCCGAATCTTTGTACGCCGTGGTGCGGCGCATGAAAGCAGTGCACTGACTGCTGAGGCGTGGCATCATCGCAGCGATGCGCTGACGTCATTGGCCGCATTCATTGGTATCAGCGTCGCGCTGGTAATGGGCAAAGGCTGGGAAGCAGCTGATGATTGGGCGGCATTGTTTGCTGCGGCGATTATTTACTTCAATGCGTGGCGGATTTTTCGTCCGGCTTTAGGTGAGGTAATGGATGAAGACAATCACGAAGACTTGCGCCATAGCATCATCGCGATTGCCGCTGCGGCACCGGGCGTGGTTCAGGTTCGCGATTGCCTGATCCGCAAAATGGGCAGCGAGTATATTGTCGACTTGCACATTATCGTTCCTGCAACGTGGCGAGTTGGTGACGCGTGTCATGCCAATGACCACTTGCGTACGCAGATTCTGCACAGTAACCCGCGTATCGCGAGGGTATTCATTGAAGTGTGTTCGGATGATCCTGACTGCTGATTGTATCGGCTTAAATACTATCCGCGATCTGCTTTAGTGTCTGTCGTGAGGATATACAGGTATAGCCAAACACTTTTAAACTTCATGCTGCGTTGCATTGTTTTGCCGTACTACTTGTACTGTCTGCGCCAATGCGCCTTGTATGAAATGTAAAATTGCTTCACTATAAATCCTGATTATTCGACAAAATGATTGTGTGATAAATGGGGCATTTATAAAAAAATCTAAGAAAGTGCACATAACTCAAATCATTTAATATCTGATAGGAAAATAAGAATTCGATGAATTTACTGCTACTTACGTCTGTAACTCTGGAAGAGATAGGATTATTGTAATCATCCGTAGTTTTAATTTTGGAGGTTTAAAATGGGGAACGTGCTATATCGTTGTGCCTGGGCAAATAATCATCCTTTAGAAACGGAATATCATGATGCTGAATGGGGAATACCAATTAATGATGATAGATTATTTTTTGAGATGTTAACGTTAGAAAGTGCTCAATCAGGGTTAAGCTGGTTAACTATTTTAAAAAAACGTGAAGGGTTCAGGCAAGCTTTTGATAATTTTGAAATCGAAAAAGTTGCAGAATATAAGGATGAAAAAGTTTTATCTTTATTAGACGATACTCGGGTTATTCGCCATAAACAAAAAATATTGGCAACCATAAATAATGCTAAATGTATTTTGGCATTACAGTCTGAATACGGCAGTTTCTCTTCTTATTTGTGGAAGTTTGTTGATAACCAACCTATTATAAATTGTTGGGAAAATGAACAAGAAATACCTGCATCCACACAGTTATCTGATTTGATAAGCAAAGAGCTTAAACAAAAAGGATTTAAATTTTTCGGAACGACAACTTGTTATGCTTTTATGCAAGCTACAGGAATAGTTAATGATCACGTTGTTGATTGTTTTAGATTTAACGACAATCAAAGAGTGTAAATTCCCAAAAATAGCACAGTTTGGAAGTAGAATTTCTTTCAAGCAGAGGCAACGCTGTTTTAACTTTTTATGAATGGCTAGCCAGGTACGGCGGTATGACAGTCTCTGATGCCCTACGTCCGCACTTCTACATTTATGTGCTGTAACCGTTTTTCTGGAATGAGACTGTAAACGCTATACACGCGCAAAAAAGCCGGGCATTGCGCCCGGCTTTTGTGCGTGTCAGCAGGATTGAAATTACTGCTGTGGCAAAGGCATTACGTTACCGTTAAGCTCAATACCGTCGTCGGTATTTTCGATGTGCAGGACGTAGTCGCTGCCTTCTTTAACCACGTAGCCTGCAGTCATCGCCATCATGCCTTCCATGCCAGTGGCTTGAATCAGGCTTTCGGGTACGGTCAGCTTGATGTCGAAATCAAAGCTCTGCTGTAGCAGGTTGATCATGGCAGTTGGTTGCTGACTATCCATGGCTGCTTGCCATTGCTGTACGTCAGTAACTGCATCATCTTTGGCCTTGATGTCTGCGACGAAGGTTGCGTCACCTTGGTCAGTATTAAAGGCAATATCAATATCCAGCTCTGTTTGGTTGTTCGCCATGTCGCTAATCAAGCTCTGCATATTTTGCTGCAGGCGCTCTTGATCCTGAGTTTCAGTAATAGCTGGCAGCTCGTAATTGACGAGTTTGAAAGCATCAGCAGACAGGTTTTCAAAGCTTGCTTTAATTTCAATATTTTCAATTTCCAGACCAACCATGCCGGTCAGGTTGCGGATGCTTTCGCCATTGACGTCGACATTAATGCCACCGCTGAAATCATAGAGGTCGCCATCTTTTTCTGCATCAGTGTCGTAGCGGATGCTGTCGATGATGATTGGTGAAGGCATGGTGTCGTCTTTGATCTGAATATTGTCAAAGACGAATTCCTGCTCACCAATGAATGTGCCAAGCTCATCATCAAAGTGGATGTCGTCACCTTTACCTTGAACACCGTCAATGGTGATCAGCATGTTGTCTTCGCTGTTTTCGATTTTGATTGGCGATGTTTTCAGGGTCAGATCGCCGTCTTCGGTCAGCTCGTAGTTAGCCGTTAGTGGGTGGAAGGTAACTGTTGAGCCTGCAGGTTGCTCTTCAGATTGTGCGGCTTCATCTGATGGTGCGTTGGTGATGGTGAGTTTGCCGAATGCCAGCTCTACTTTACCTGCACCATCAGCCAGTGAGCTTTCATTGCTTTGTGAGGTCAGGTTGAGGCCGTCAAATTGAACGGTTTCTCCATCTTCATTGAACTCAAATGGCTTGATTTGTACCAGCTGATTGATTCTGCCATCGTTATATAGGTCTGAAGTGATGGCAAGGTATTCCAGTGCTTTGTTGAGCTTTTCTACGTCTTGGTGGTCTGCAACATCAAGCAAGTTCTTGAGGTCTTCATTGGGCACAACTTCTCCGTTGATACGGGCAAGAATACCTTCGTTGCTCAATTCATCGTTGAAGATAATGTTGTCTTTCATTTCCAGTACGATATCTGGATTTTCGCCTTCTTCAAGGTATGCCGAGTTGCGGGTGATGGTCACTTTGCTGACAGCATTCAAGCCCGTCTCAGTTGCTTGGTAGTCACCTGTTTCAACCGTGATGGATTGCAATACTGGTGACTGACTGAAAAAGCGCTGATAGGTTTGCGTGGTGATTTTGTCCAGATTAGCAATGCGTGCTTTGACTTGCTCAGCCTGCGCTTGCATTTCCATATCAGCGGCTTGGGCTTGGCTGATCAGTAGTGGCGTCGATACGCTACCGAGGCCGAGTAATACTGCAGCAGTAAGGTTGCGGATTTTCATCTCTAAACTCCTTGGATGATAAAAATTATTGGTGGATATATTAAACAAAATTGACGGCAAAAGATGATATTTCTCAGAATGGTAAGGGAGCATTCAGATCGAGAAGCTGATTTTGAGGAGTGTGGATGCTGAGTGCGGCAGCGTGCAAGTGCAAGCGTGCTTCGTATTTGTCGCTTTCGTGGCCGTAGAGATTATCGCCGATGATCGGATGGCCGATAGCCATGAGATGCACGCGAAGCTGATGGCTGCGTCCGGTATGTGGGGTGAGCCGGACGCGGCTGCGGCCATCACCGCTGGCGATGACCTCATAATGGGTCAGCGCAGGTTTGCCCGTCTCATAGCAAACTTTTTGCCGCGGGCGATTTGGCCAATCGGCAATCAGTGGCAGCGCAATACTGCCAACTTGCGGTTCAGGGCAGTCGTGAACAATAGCGTAGTAGGTTTTCTCGACACGACGCTCTTCAAATTGACGTTTGTAATGGCGCTCAGCATCTTTGTGCTTGGCAATCAGCATCAGGCCGGATGTGCACATATCAAGGCGGTGAATAGCGATAGCACCGGGGCATATGGCGGCAATGCGGCTTTGCGCGCTGTCGGCTTTTTCCGGTCCGCGCCCGGGTACGGATAATAGCCCGGCTGGCTTATCAACGGCGACGATGTCGTCGTCTTCATAAATCACGGGGATATCGTAGTGCTTAGTCATCTTCGGCTTTGATGGTTCTGTCGAGTAAGCTGAGGATGGCTTCTTTGAGTGAGGCTTCACCAGAAAGAATGGCGTGCAGGTGGGTGGTGATCGGCATGCGAACGCCAAGGCGGTTGGCGAGTATCCATGTGTCGAAGGTTGCGCCTTCTCCCTCGACGACTTGTCCAATCTCGGCTTTGGCTTGCTCGGGTGTAATGCCTTTGCCGAGCGCGAGACCGAAGCGGCGGTTGCGCGATTGGTTATCTGTTGCAGTGAGGACCAGATCACCCATGCCTGCGAGCCCACTCATGGTGGCTGGGTCAGCGCCAAGGGCTTCGGCAAGGCGGCTGATTTCGCGTAGGCCTCGGGTAATTAATGCGGCACGTGCGTTGGCACCACAGCCGATACCATCGGCAATGCCGGTTGCAATGGCGATGACGTTTTTAACTGCACCGGCAATTTGTACACCGATCAAATCGCAGCTGGTGTAGCAAAGAAATACAGAGCCGTGAAAATGGGCGGCAAATTGTTCGGCAAGTTCGAGGTTGGGCGCGGCAATGGTGACCGCTGTGGGCTGGTTGGCCGCGACTTCTTTGGCAAAGCTGGGGCCTGCGAGCATGGCGTGCGGATGATCTGCGCCGATGATGTCGGCAAATACATCGCTGAGTAATCGGCCGCTACCTGCTTCAAAGCCTTTGATTGCCCACATGAATGGGCGCTTGCCGAGGTGAGGCTTGACGGCTTTGAGTAAATCAGCAAACGCGTGACTTGGGACCACAGCGAGGATCACGTCGTTGTCAGTGATGCTTTGAACGAGATCACTACTGACATGCAAATTATCTGGGAACGGGATGCCGGGTAGGTAATGAGTGTTTTCACGCGCATTTTGCAGTGCGCTAATGTGTTCAGCACGATGCCCCCAGAGGGTGACATCGTGCTGATTGCGGGCGAGTTGTAGTGCCAGAGCGGTGCCCCAGCTGCCCGCACCAAGTACGGCAATGCGTTGCATGCTTAGTTGGCGTCTTCCGGAGAGGCTGGCGCTTCACTTTGTGCTTGTGCTTCTTGCGCGAGCTTCTGCTGGAACAGGCCTTCGAAGTTGACCGGTTGCAGGTACAGCGATGGGAAGCCAGCGCGTGCAATGGCTGAAGAAACTACTTCGCGTGCATAAGGGTAAAGCAAAGTCGTGCAGTAGACGTTCAGCGCATGGCGCAATTGCAGCTCTTCCAAACCGGCGATTTCGAAGATGCCGCTTTGTGCCGCTTCGACCAAGTAAATGGTCTTGTCGCCACCTTTAGCGGTAACAGTCAGGCGCAGCTTGACTTCGTAATAGTTTTCTGGTGGCAGCTTGTTGTTTTCAAAAGCAACGTTGAAGCTGATTTCAGGGCTTAATTCTTCTTGAAAGATGTCTGGTGCGTTAGGGACTTCAATTGACAGGTCGCCAACATATAGCTTGCGCACTTCAAGGATGACTTGTTGCTTTTCTTCGCTCATAAATACTCCATTAATGGGTTAAAAATTCTCGCACAGTATAACAAAGTTGTGCGTGGGGTTTAGAGAAACACCCACAGCAGCACAATGGCAAGAACAATGCGGTAAATGACGTACGGCATCATGCCGGTCTTTGCCAGCAGCTTCATAAATGCGGCTATACACAGATAGGCGGATAATGCTGAGACGATTAGCCCGACGAACAAGGGCGCCATATCAACAGCTTGCGGCTGTTCGATCAAGTCTTTGGCTTTGAGCAGCCCGGCAAGGGTGATGATTGGAATCGACATCAGGAAGGAAAAGCGCGCCGCTGCTTCGCGGGTGAAGCCCATCATTAGTCCTGCGGTCATGGTGATGCCTGAGCGCGAGGTGCCGGGGATCAGCGCGATGGCTTGCGCAAGGCCGTATACGACCGCTTGCAGTGGTGTGGTTTTGGCGATATCCATCAGGCGCTTGCCATAGCGATCAGCAAGCCCCAGCGCAATACCAAACACCAATGTACTTGCTGCGATGACCAATGGGCTGCGCAAATAAAGATCGACGTAATCATCCGCGAGCAGGCCGATGATGCCGGTCGGAATAGTAGCAAGAATAATCAGGTTGCCAAGGCGTGCATAGCCGTTTGGGTCGTGGCGATTGCGGCTGAATTGGGTGAACCAGTGGCGAATAATTTGCCACAAATCGTGGCGAAAATAGGCGATGACGGCGACCAGCGTGCCGACGTGTACGATCACATCAAACGCCAATCCCTGATCCGGCCAACCGAACAATTTTGGCACGAGGATGAGATGCGCCGAGCTGGAAACCGGCAAAAATTCAGTCAGCCCTTGTACGAGGGCAAGAACGATGGCTTGGGTAATAGTCATGGTTATTGAGGCAAGTTAATAAGCGCGCTATTGTACGCTTTTTAAATGAGGAAAATCATGTCCCGTACCTATCAATTGATGAGCCGACAAGGCTGTCATCTTTGCCAGCAGGTCGCACAGCAATTGATGCTGATGAATGTAGATTTCCGTATCGTGGATATTGATCGCGATATGGCACTGCGAGAGAAATACCATACTTTGGTACCGGTGCTTTACTGCGCGGCATGCGATGAAGAGCTGCTTTACCCATTTTCAGAAGTGGATTTGGTGGCGTGGCTGGCGCGTACTCATGGACAATAATTTAATAATGTCGTCGCTGCGATAAGGTTATCTTTTTAAGATTTATATTTGTTCAATATATTGATATATAAGTTTTATTTTGAATTTCTTGTTGTGTTTTTGGCATTTCTTTTTATGTGATTACTGTAGTTGATTGTTTCCTGTACAGATTACATCTGCTTTAGAGTGCTGGCTTCAGCCAATAAACATTGGTTAAATAGCCCCCGCTATCAGAAACACAACAGTAACTATTGGAGAAACATGATGAAAAAAATGACAATGACAAAACTTGGTCTTGCTGCAATGATCGCTGCTGGTTCTATGACAGCAATGGCTGACGACGCTGATCTGCGTAAGCAACTTGCGGATGCGCAAGCAGAAGTAGCAGAGCTGAAGGCTCAGTTGGCTGAGCATGACCATGCATCTGCTGATCATGCAGTAGCAGGTACAACTGCAACCAATGCTGATCATGCCGCTGCAGATCAGCATTCAACTGCAAACTTGCCAGCAGGTTTCTACGTGCCAGAGAATCTGACTAAAGTGAAAGTTGACCGTGATGACGACGGTGAAGAAGTTGAGCTGAAAGGCGAGCTTGAAAGTGCGGACATCAAGGCATTGGCTAGTGAAGCCCAGAAAGCATTGCAAGAAGCAGGCTACACTGTCGTTAAAGAAGAGATCGACAAAGACGATGAAGCCAAGCTTTCTTATGAGAAAGTGACTGGTAATATGCGCGAAACCATTGAAGTCGAAATTGACAAGTCATGGTTGAGCGACAAAGTTAAGTACGAAGTAGAGTACGAAAAGCACGACTAATCGTTACGCTGCTTTAGCAAAAACGGACGCTTCGGCGTCCGTTTTTCGTTTGCGGTCATTGTTTTCAGGGCATGATGAATACAGTAGAATAGCGCTAAAATTTTATAAAAAGAGAACATCATGACGGCATATTTTGACGCGGCACTGATCGAAAAATACAGCATCAGTGGACCGCGCTATACCTCTTATCCGACCGCAGTTCAGTTCACTGAGCAATTTGATGCGGATGATTATGTGCAGGCACTCAAAGACAGCAATGCCAGCGGGCGTGATTTGTCACTTTATGTGCATATCCCGTTTTGCCGCCACGTTTGCTACTACTGCGCGTGCAATAAAATCATCACCCGCAATACCGCGCAAGCCGCAGAGTACTTGCGCTATTTACGCATGGACATAGAGCGACAGGCTGCGCATATAGACCGCGGTCGCAAGGTGATGCAGCTGCACTTTGGCGGCGGTACACCAACGTTTATCAGTAAGGAAGAGCAAAGCGAATTGCTCGGTATGTTGCAATCGCATTTTCAATTTGCTGATGATAGCGAAGGTGAATTCAGTATTGAAATTGATCCGCGCACAGTCGACCACGACTACCTTGCGCACCTGCGCCAACTTGGCTTTAACCGCCTTAGCTTTGGCGTACAGGATTTTGACGAGGAAGTGCAGAAAGCGGTTAATCGTGTGCAACCACTCGATGAAGTTGCGTCGGTGATGCAGTCCGGGCGTGATCTTGGCTATCACTCGATTTCGGTTGATTTGATTTATGGGCTACCACTGCAAACGGTAGATAAATTTCGCAAAACCTTGCGTGAAATTATTGCCTTGTCGCCGGATCGCATTGCCGTATTTAATTACGCACATATGCCGCAGTTATTTGGCGCACAAAAGCAGATCAATGCCGAAGACTTGCCCGATGCAGCAACCAAGCTCGCGATTCTCGAAACCACAATTGCCATGCTCACTGAAGCTGGTTATGAATTTATTGGCCTTGATCACTTTGCCAAGCCCGATGATTCACTGGTGCAGCACCAAAAAGCGGGCACGCTGTACCGCAATTTTCAGGGCTATTCGACCTTTTCAACCTGTGACTTGCTCGGCTTTGGCATCAGCGCCATTTCCATGCTTGAAAACAGCTACAGCCAGCATCAAAAAGCGCGCAGTAAGTACTACGCTGCATTAGATGCTGGTGGCTTGCCGGTCGAGCGTGGCGTGCGCCTGAACAAGGATGACCATATTCGCAGCTATGTGATCACTGAAATCATGTGTAACCTTGGTTTATCGCTTGACGCCGTATCTCAGCGTTTTGATATAGACGCCAAGGCATACTTTGCTGATGAGTGGCAGCGGCTAGAACCACTTGCCGCAGATGGATTAATTACCTTGGGTGATGACAGCCTGACCATCGAGCCGATTGGTCGCTTGCTGATCCGCAATGTAGCCATGATATTTGATGGTTATTTGGCAAAAATGCCACAAAAGCGCTTTTCAAAAGTGATTTAACCTGCCGTGATACCAGCATACGGGCGATACTGGTTGAAATCATTGCGTTATGGTGTGACTTCAATCAGTGTTGTCTTTGTTATCGGCCAGATTGAACTTTAGCGCCAAGCGGGTTTTGCCGGGGCGTGAGTAAATCCACACGTGCCCATTTTGCCTTGCACAGCGGCGCTGAATACTGCTCAAGCCAACGCTTAATCCACTGCGCTTTACGGCGCCTACATCAAACCCAACGCCATTATCAGTAATGCTCAAAAATAATGCAGATTGATTTTGCCGTACGGTGACTTGGACCAGTGAGGCACGGCTATGCTTGATGATGTTGGTCAAGCATTCTTCCAGAATCCGTGACAAGGTCAGGCATAGAACAGGTTGTGGTCGTGTTTGCCAACTGCTTGGAATGCTCCACGATGCTGATATATCTAAAGCATCAAACAGTGTATTGAAGCGTTGGCGTGAAGGTGCCATCCAGATCACCGGCGTTTCAGGCGTGACAGAGGATTCGCCAAATGCGTTATCAATGACTTGCCTAAGGTCATCGCGTAAAAGCTTTAAAAGGGCGAGAAAAACGTGGTTTGGTACTGAGTCTTTTTGGCGTTCGATCTCGGCAATTGAGCGAATGATGCTACTGCCAATGCCATCATGTAATTCATGGCTGACCCTCAGGCGCTCTTGGAGTAGCGTATTTTCAAGGCGTACATTTTCTTGCTCGAGCATCTGCTGGCGTAGTGAGGCTTTAGCGATGACTATTTCCTGCTCAAGCCGGGTGTTGTAATCGCGCAGTTGGCGGAAAATTCTGCGGCTATAGACAGAAAAGATAAACGACATGGCCAGTACAGAACCAATTGTCGCGTAGGAAAACCAAATATGATCGGTTTCACGAAGATTGATGCCAATGTATATGTCGTGAAAGAAGACCACGATAAAGCCAATCAGAGATATGGCGGTAATAATGTATTCATGGCGAGGGTTACGCCAGGTATGGATGATGAAAAATACAAAATTACCCAAAGTGATGACCAAGAGGCTCAATAGTAATATGAGCGAAAAGGTGACGATCCATTCTTCTGGTATCAGCAAGAAGGCGAGTGAACTCATGCCCGCGGCGATAAATTGTAGGCGTTCCCATACAGGGAAGCGACGTTCGCAAAATCGATATAAGAACGTATAAAAAAATACGGCTACCATGGGTAAGAGCATATTTACCGCCCTTACCAACGCTAGCGTATTTGGCAGGAAATATAATGACGTCGTATACATCATCGAGGCTAGAAGTACCCAGCTTAGGCTGCTTGCCGCGTACCAGCCAAAGACGGTTACTCTGCGGTTACAAAGCCAGACGAACAGCCATGGCAACCCAGTCGCCAATGACATAATGATATTGCTCCACGGCAAGGTGAAATTTTGTAATCGCCACTGCTCGTAAATTTGATTAGCCTCGTCATAGGGCGCAATGATGACTTTCCCCAAGCCAGGCTGAAACTTTTGATAAATACTCACCACATAGATGTCTAAATAGTTATCTTGCCTGATTAACGCTTTCGGAACGGCCAAAAAGCGCGGAAGTGCCTGACTTTGGCTTAAGGGCTCCACCAAGGACTCATCGCGGAACAGTAGCGCATCATTTAAGTAAATAGCGCCAGCTGAATTGAGATACTTCACCGCGATGGCTAATGTTTGGTCGTCACTATTGTCGTCATCACAATCAGCCTGCCAACGCAGCCGATACCACGCACCACCACTGTATAAAGGCCAGCGTGTCGTCCATTGATAATCGGACAGCTCCACCGGTTGCCATTGGTCATCAGATTGTGCCGGATCTTGTGGGTCAGCTTTACTGACCTCACTGCTGAGGATCTTTGCTCGACAAGCTGCGGATGCTGGTTCTGCGATAGCAAAAGCGGATAAAAACAGGGTTGCTAAGGCAATAATCCAAGCGAACGCGCGACTGAAACGGCATTGATACGATTGCTGGCGCTGAGCTTTTGATAGATGTTTTTGATGTGGCATTCGACGGTATATTTAGAGATAAATAGATGTTCGGCTATTTCACGGTTGCTCATACCGTCTGCAACCAAATGCAGAATTTCATGCTGCCTTGAGGTCAAGGTGGCTTCGGGAGAGGCTTGAGCTTCAGGAGTACTATCGCTTGGTAAAGCATCAATAATTTTACGTGCCAGAAAAGGATCAATAGGTGCGCCACCACTGATCACGCTTCTGATCGAGATAGAAAGCTCGAGATCGTCACGTTCTTTGAGGAGGTAACCATTTGCACCAGCACGCAATGCAGAAAGAATCGCTTCTCTGGTTGACCATCCGGAGATGACCATGATCAGCATATTTGGATCATTCTCACGGTACGCCTGGATCACTTCTACGCCATTGCCATCAGGCAGGCCCAAATCGATCAAGGCCAAAGCGATTGGCTTTTGCTTACTTTTCAGTGCTTGCTGAACAGTAGGTGCTTGTTGTATTTGATCTGCTTTATAGCCAATCTCATGCAGTAGGCGGGTTGTCCGGCGCATCATTTCCGGATCATCTTCCACGATCATGACAGGTGATGGTAATGACGCGTTCATCATGAGTTAACCAGTATGGTCCGAAGCAACATAATTTTTTCCATAATAGAATGAGCGAACAAGCCAAGAGGCTTATATCTTTCTGATTGTAGTATTGATGAGATATGATCAAGCGTCCAGTATCACAAGAAATATCGTGATAAGCCATACCTGAATGCAGTGATTTTGTGGTTAGGGGGAGGCATTGTGCTAACATTTTGCAACATTTATATGGCAATAGCCAAATTATAAACGTGGAACAACGCGTTATGGTTTATTTACTCTATTTGATGAGTTTACTGTTGCCTAGCCAATTCGTTTGAAAGTAAATATTCAGCTAAATGGAGATTAGGCGATGCCTTATATGGGGCAGATGAGGGCACTACAATATGCACAAACTTTCCCTCAATTTAAGGGCTAAGTTGATGAGGAAATAGTGCCCGTGGAAATAAGAGAATTATTTAGTTAGTGTTTGTGCTCGCCATGGTTATGGCCATGATGATCATCACTATGTTGGTCATGGGTAATGGTCAGGACAGCGGCTGGATGTGGTTCATCGTGGCTTTCAGCAGACCATGATACGCTTTGATCGCCGCATTGCTGGTCTACTTTGAGCAGCAGTGTTTCAGCATCGGTGGATACTTTGGCCCGGAAGACAAATTCACCATAAAAATCGTTGGGTAAGTCGCCATTTGCCCAAGTAATGGCACTGACGTATTCAGTGTGTTCTTTGCCGTGTGCCGTGTAGGGCTGCTTTAGCTTGCTTTTTTCAGTGCTGATGTCCCAGCCTTGAATATAAAGTGGCTTTGCGCCCTGAATGCCTTCAGGAATATGAACAGTAATGGCGGTCGTCGGCGCACCTTTACAGCCGTGTGGAACGTTAAGAGTAAAGCGGTGGTAGCTACCATTTTCAGCTTTGCTATCAGCGAGTGTGACATGCGCTAGTGTCAGCGAACTGACGCTGGCTAGTGTTGCGACAAGCAGTAGGCGGGTGGTTGTTTTCATCATTATCCTCTCTCAGTAGTGCAATTACAGATAAAAATATAATAATAGTGATATATTTATCATAACAAAAAACGCAGCAAGTGCTGCGTTTTTATGTGATTTTTAAATCAACAAATTAGAAAATTTCAAATGTACCTGCTGCGCCCATACCGCTACCGATACACATGGTGACCATGCCGTAGCCGCTTTGTCCTTGCTGGCGCATGCCGTGGATAAGGCTTGCGGTACGGATAGCACCAGTTGCGCCGAGTGGGTGGCCGAGGGCGATTGCGCCGCCGTTGGGGTTGACGCGTGCTGGGTCGAGATCGAGGTCGCGCATGACGGCAAGCGATTGTGCAGCAAAGGCTTCGTTGAGCTCGATCCATTGCAGGTCGTTTACATTGATACCGGCTTGTCGGCACGCTGCGGGGATGGCTTCTTTAGGGCCGATGCCCATGACTTCTGGTGGTACGCCTTTGACTGCGAAAGTGCAATAACGCGCGAGTGGTGTAAGGCCGTATTCTTTCAGTGCCTTTTCAGAAACAAGCAATACTGCACCGGCACCGTCAGACATTTGTGAGCTGTTACCGGCGGTAACGCTGCCTTTGGTATCAAAGACGGTGCGCAGTTTAGCCAGTCCTTCCATGCTCGTGTCAGGGCGTGGGCCTTCGTCCTTGTCCTGCACTTTGGTAGTAATTTCCACTTCACCGGTTGCGAGGTTAGGCTTGCGGTAGGTGACTTCGATCGGGCTGATTTCGTCAGCAAAGCGGTTTTCTGCCTGAGCTTGCAGGGCGCGGCGGTGAGATTCGACAGCAAATGCGTCCTGATCTTCGCGGCTGACGTTCCATTTTTCAGCAACTTTTTCAGCGGTGATGCCCATGCCGTAGGCGAGAGCAAGGTGGTCATCTTCAAAGATGCGCGGGTTAAGCGAGACTTTGTTGCCCATCATCGGCACTTGCGACATGGACTCTGTGCCGGATGCAATCATCACGTCGGCCTCGCCGAGGCGGATGCGATCAGCAGCAATTTGTACGGCATTGAGGCCGGATGAACACCAGCGGTTAATGGTCAGGCCGGGAACCGTGTCAGGCAAGCCTGCGAGTTGTGCAGCGTAGCGCGCGACGTTCAGCCCTTGCTCGGCTTCGGGAAATGCGCAGCCGGTGATGATGTCGCCAATCGCTTCTGGTGGTACTGATGGTGCTTGCGCGAGGACAGATTGGATGACGTGCACCAGCATGTCATCAGGGCGTAGATTTTTGAACATGCCACGCGGGGCTTTGCCGACCGGTGTGCGGGTCGCGGCAACGATGTAAACGTTTTGAGTCATTTTGTGCTCCTGTTGTAGGAATTCAGTTATGGTTGGGCGCTCTCAATATCGAGTTAGCGCCCTAACTTATTTGTTGTATTAATTTCTTAACGGCTTGCCTGTTTTCAGCATATGCGCAATACGCTCGTGCGTTTGCTTGTTGCCGACCAGTTCCATAAAGCGTTCGTGCTCGATTTTCAGTACCCAGTCTTCGTTGACGGTGGTGCCTTCATCGACGTTGCCGCCGGTCATGACATCGGCAATCGCGCTGGCGATGTGGTAGTCGTATTTGCTGATCATGTGCCCTTCGAGCATGTTGACCAGCTGTCCTTTAAACGTCGCTGCGGTGCTGCGTCCGCCAACCTTGAACGGTTTGCTTACCGGTGGACGGTAGGCAACCGCGAGCGCGCTGGCGTGCTTGAGTGCGGTGTAAAGCAGCTCGTAAGGGTTGAAGACGACCACGTCGCTGTCCTTGAGGTAGCCGAGTTCGCGTGCATTTTCAGCGCTGGTGCTGACTTTGGCAGTGGCGATGGTCATGAAGCTGTCTTTCAGCGCAGCGGCAAAGTTGCCGTTGGCGTGCTTGGCGGCGCGCATGGCAAATTCTTTGGTACCTGCGCCGCCGGGCAGTAAGCCGACGCCGACTTCGACCAGTCCGATGTAGCTTTCCATTGCGGCGATGACGCGATCCGAGTGCATCAGGAATTCACAGCCGCCGCCGAGTGCGAGGCCTTGTGCAGCCGAGACGACTGGTACGCGGCTGTAACGGATACGCATTGAGGTGCGCTGGAAGTCGCGGGCAAATTCGGTCGCGGCGTCGTAGTTGCCGGCGAGTACTTCGTCCTGTACCGAGGCAAGATCCGCACCAGCCGAGAATGGACCTTCTGCACCTTGCCAGATAACCAAACCGCTGTATTCTGCTTCGGCGCGGTCAATCGCCGCCATCAGGTCTTTGAGCAGGGCGTGGCTACAGGTGTGCATTTTGGTTTTGAACGAGGCAATCAGTAAGCCATCCGCCGCAGGATGCTCAAGAGTGAAGCAACGCAGGGTGTCGGTTTCGTGCACAGTGTTGCCGAGCTCACCGCGGGTTTCGCCGTAAACGGTGGCAGGGACGATTTGGCGCTGATAAACCGGCAGGTTGCTGCGCGCAACGAGGGTGTCGTGGGCAGCATCGTAAGAGCCTTCCGGCGTGTGTACGCCGTCGCGCTGGCTGACCCATTCTGGCAGTGGCGCATCGGCGAGGGCTTTGCCCGCTTTGATGTCTTCACTGATCCATTGTGCGATTTGTTGCCAGTCGGCTTTTTGCCATGTTTCAAATGGGCCTTCGTCCCAGCCGAAGCCCCAACGCAGGGCGAGGTCGATGTCGCGTGCGCAGTGGGCGATGTCGGCGAGGTGGTAGGCAGCGTAGTGGAATGTATCGCGCAATACTGACCAGATGAATTGTGCCTGCGGGTGATCGCTGTCGTGCAATGCCTTGAGGCGCTCGGCGGCGTTTTTGTTTTTCAGAATCGCGACCACGTCTTTATCGGCTTTCCCTTCAGCCGGCTGGTATTCGCCACTTTTCGGATCGAGCTGCTTGATGGTTTTGCCTTCTTTTTTGTAGAAGCCAGCGCCGGATTTTTGCCCAAGTGCGCCATTGTCGATCAGCTTTTGGATGTAGTCAGGCAGGGTGTAGTGTTTGTGCCATGGGTCGTCTTGCAGGCGTTCCTGCTTGGTGTGTACGACGTGTGCGAGTGTATCAAGGCCGACGACATCAGCGGTGCGGAAGGTCGCAGATTTGGGGCGACCGAGCAGGCGACCGGTGAGCTGGTCAACGACGTCAAAATCAAGGCCGAATTGTTCGGCGTGCTTGACCGCTGCGAGCATGGCGAAGACGCCGACACGGTTAGCGATGAAGTTCGGGGTGTTGCGTGCGCGTACGACGCCTTTGCCAAGGCGGGAAACGAGGAAGGTTTCGAGATCGTCAAGGACGTCCGCTTCGGTGCCGTTGCAAGGAATGAGCTCGACGAGGTGCATATAACGTGGTGGGTTAAAGAAATGCACGCCGCAGAAACGGTGGCGGATGTCTGCCGGTACAGACTCGGCGAGTTCCTGAATCGACAGGCCGGAAGTGTTGGTGGCGAGGATAGCGTCCTGACGCACAGCAGGGGCGATGCGTTCGTAGAGGTCGCGCTTCCATTCCATTTTTTCGGCGATGGCTTCGATGATCAGGTCGCAGTCTTTGAGCTGCTCGAGGTCATCTTCGTAGTTGTGCGCGGTGATTAGGTTTTCAACGCCTTGTTCCGCCAGTGGCGCAGGCTTGAGTTTGGCCAAGCGCTTGAGCGCGTTGTGGACGATTTCATTGCGGTCTTTGCTGTCTTTGGCTGCGAGGTCAAAGAGTTTGACCGGATAGTGGGCATTGGCAAAGTGGGCGGCAATTTGTGCGCCCATGACACCTGCGCCGAGGACGGCGACGGTTTGAATCGGTTTTTGGTTCATAATTATGCTCCTTATCGTTAGTACAACCGCACGTATAGTGCGGCGCCCTCGTTGATTGTGCTCATTCGTCTGTGGGGTGTGAAATGACCCGCCGTGGCGGGTCATTTCAGGGTTTGTCGTTCTGCTTAGCGTGCGAGGAAAATGACGCGATCAAATAGATCCTTGTCGTACTCGTTGAGCTCCATGTCGAAGTCGTCAACGGTGATCGCAAGGCGCATCAGTTTGCGTGCTTCGCGCACTTGATCACGCTGCTCGGCTGTAATCAGGCCTTTTTCAGCAGCTTCATCGAGGCGCTCGTCCGGTGCAAATGCGGTTAGTTCACCGCTGCGCTCTGCGTGGCGAATAGTGCGTTCGGCGTCTTCCGTTGCGCGGATGGCATCAAGCGCTGGCTTGAGTACGGCGAGTGGTTCAGTCACCGTACGTGGATCACATTCCGGTACGTAGATGAATTTGGTCAGGCGCTCCATTGCTGGGCCAAAGTCCATCATGGTGCGGCTGACTTCAGTGCCAAGTTTGTCTGATGGTGGCTGGCAACGGCGGCCGAGTGGGAAAACTAGAACTTTGAGCAGCCATGCAACCGGGCGCGAAGGCAGGTTGGCAATGACGCCGTGCAATGCGGTTTCTACGTCGTAAAGCGCTTTTTCAACCGCCCATTTAGCCAGTGGTAAATCGCTCTTGGGCGCACCGTCGCGCTGGAAGCGCTTGAGGACGGCGGTAGCGATATAGAGGTTTGAAAATGCATCACCAAGACGCGCAGAGATTTTCTCACGGAATTTTAGTGAACCACCGAGGCTTGCCATGGCCATTTCTCCAGAGATAGAAAAAGCAGCCGATAGGCGGTTAATACGGCGGTAATAAGCAGCCATTTCGCCAGCATGCGCAGGTGCTTTGCTCAGTGCTCCGTTGGTAAAGCCAAGGAAGAAGCTACGCATGCTGTTGCGCAATGCTTGGCTGATGTGTCCAGCCAGTGCTTTGTCGAATTTGTCAAGGTTGTTGTCACCAGCGGCAAAGATTTCGTCGAGTACATAGCGGTGGCATCGGAACGCACCTTGGCCGAAAATCATCATCGAGCGAGTGAGGATGTTCGCACCTTCAACGGTAATCGCGACCGGAATCGCGTTATACGCTGATGCGAGGTAGTTACGCGGGCCGGTGACGACTGCGCGGCCACCGTGAATATCCATCGCATCATTGATGCAGTGGCGCATACGCTCGGTGTTGTGATATTTGAGAATGGCTGAGATAACCGATGGCTTTTCACCACCGTCGAGCCCGACCAGTGCCAAGTCTTGCGACGATTCCATTTGATAGGTATAGCCGCCGATGCGTGAAAGGGCTTCGTCAACGCCTTCAAATTTACCGATAGGCAGGCCGAACTGATGACGGATGCCAGCAAATGCTGCGGTGGTGTAGCTGCACGCTTTACCAGCAGAGACTGACAGCGCAGGCAGGGAAATACAACGGCCAACAGAGAGGCACTCAACCAGCATACGCCAGCCCTGACCGGCGTATTCTTTACCACCGATGATCCAGTCGACTGGGATGAATACGTCTTTACCCCAGACAGGGCCGTTCATGAATGGTGAATTGTTCGGGTAGTGGCGGCGCTTGTGCATCAGACCTTCGGTGCCTTCCGGCAGCAGGGCACATGTGATACCAACGTCTTCAACGTCGCCAAGCAGGTGGTTTGGATCTTTGAGTTTGAACGCAAGGCCGAATACGGTTGCGACTGGTCCGAGCGTCATCCAGCGTTTCTCAAAGGATACGCGAATACCGAGGACATCTTCGTGCTTTTCGCCGGTGCGCGGATCAGTGTAGCTACCGCGCTCGACAACGCCGTAGTCAGGGATCGCGCCTGCGTCTGAGCCGGCATAAGGACTGGTCAAGGCAAAGCAAGGAATATCGATACCCTTGGCAAGGCGAGGTAAGTAGTATTCACATTGTTCTTCGGTGCCGTAGTGTTGCAGCAGTTCGCCAGGGCCAAGGGAGTTTGGCACCATGACGGTGACTGCTGCCGAGCCACAACGGCTGGCAATTTTGCCGACTACTTTGGCATGCGCATAGTTGGAGAATTCGAGACCACCATATTTTTTCTTGATGATCATGGCCAGGAAGCCGTTGTCACGGATGTACTGCCATGTTTCAGGAGTGAGGTCGTGGTCTTTGTGGACGACTTGCCAGTCGTTGATCATCGCACACAGTTCCTCTACTGGGCCATCAAGAAACTCTTGCTCTGTCTTGCTAAGCTTGGGATCAGCAATGTTTTCAAGAATTTCCCAGTCTGGTTTACCTGAGTAAACTTCGGCGTCCCACCAGACTGTACCGGCGTCGATTGCCTCTTGTTCAGTTTTTGATAACGGCGGTAATACTTTTTTGAAGATAGCCATGACGCGTTTGCTGATCAATGCTTTGCGGATCGACGCAACACCAAATACCAAGCACAAACCCAAACCGATAATGAAGAATATCCAGTGCGCTTTGACGATGGTCAAAAACAGCACGGCGCCGATAGCCCATAGCCACACGGGGGAGCCAAAATAAGCAAGCGCACCAAAGATCGCGAGTGCGGATAAAATAGCGATAATCCAGGTCATATATCCTCCAATAGTTTTAAATGCTAGGTTCTGGAGCGGTTAATGCACCTGTTAAATAGGGCATTAATTGTTGGGCAATTTGTTTTGGGTTACGCGCTGATCCTGCTTCGCCGGGCATAAATAATTTAAAAATGTCATTACCAGCAAATGCGTGGAAAATCAGGTTGAACATAAAGTGAATACGCCAGCGCAGAGTGCTTTCACTATAAGATGGCAAAAGTGGCTGTAAAACATCGAGAATACTGCTGATCAGCGTTTTGGCTTCGGCGCTCATGGTGTCGCGTACGAGGCGGTGGTTATCGACCATCATGCGTGAGACAAGACGCACAAAAATAAGCCCTTGTTTATTGGGTTGGTTGGCAAGGTTGAGCGCGGGTTTGAGCAGTACGCGTACGACGTCTTCAGCATTGTAGTCTTGGTCGAGTACTTTGAGTGCCTCAACTTCACGAGTACACTCGTGCAGATAAGGGACGAAGCGACGGGTAAAAACCGTTTTGATCAAGGCATCCTTGCCGCCAAAATGGTAGTTTATAGCGGCCAAATTGACCCCTGCATCATTGGTGATTGTACGTAGTGATGTACTTTCAAATCCATGTTCGACAAATAGTTTCTCAGCGCTGTTAAAAATGCGGTTAATTGTGTGTGCTGACTGTGATTCATTAGTCATAATTATCTTCCTTGATTTCAATCATACGTTTAATATCATGAAACGTCAATTGAATAGTTGTGATTTTATTTCATACTCTTAGCGGCATGCCGGCATTATAAGCAGAAGATTAAAAAAAATAAACATACGTCGGAAAGTTATGTTTTGAGTTTTAAATAACTTGTATATGGTTATTAATTGTGGGGGTGTTTTTGGTGTGCTGTCACTGTAGTACTACTGTTTAATATTTGACCGATCTGAGAATAAATTCGTGGAATCCACGAGGTAAAAGTGTAGTGCGTATATATTTATAAAATATTGATAAGTTTTTCTTTGCATTATCGCGTCGTTATTTTGATTAGCGTATAGTAACTAGCAACAAGAGATGGAAGTGTGATGCCTTTTTTATCAATTGAGTTTGCAGTCTTCTTTTTGCTGTTTTACCCACTGTATTGGTGGTTGCAACCTGCGCCATCAATGCAAAACAAGTTACTCATTGTGGTTTCTTTAGCGTGGCTGGCATTTTTGCACGTTATTTTTGCGCTGGTTGTGGTCGGGTTCAGCATAATAGTTGCCTGGATTTCTCTGCAAATACAGCAAGCTGCGGATATTGCAGACAAGCGTCGCTGGCTGGTCATCGGGATTGTATTGGTTGTGCTCAATTTGGTCGTATTCAAGTATTTTGACGACTGGCGAGCGTTAATACAGCAGACATGGCCGATGCCTATTCTTGATTTGCTGTTACCACTCGGTATTTCTTACTACTCTTTTCAGGGTATTGCTTATTTGGTTGCGTTGTATCGTGAGCAGTGTTCATCACGGCCAGCGCTGTTTTCTTGTCAAATGAGCGCATTAGATCTGTTGCTATATTTCAGTTTTTTCCCGACCATTACCGCAGGCCCAATTGCACGTGCAGCACCGTCGCGCTATTTTCACGGTCAGCATATTGGTATGGCTTTGCAGATTACTGCGCCAAAGCGACGCGTGGTTTTTCGTCCGGCATTGGCTTTGGTGCTGGTGTTGCTCGGTGTGGCAAAGGTGTGGTGGTTTGCCGGGTCGATCAATCTGCATTGGGTTGTACCGGTATTTGATAATCCGCTGCAATATGATCGTGCCTCGCTGTTGTTGGCAATTTATGGTTATACCCTTGAGCTATTTTTCAATTTTTCTGGTTATACAGATTTGGTCATTGGTTTGGCAATGTTGCTTGGTTTTCAGTTGCCGCCTAACTTTGATCAGCCGTTGAGAGCGGTGAATATCCGTGATTTTTGGCACCGTTGGCATATGTCGTTATCGACTTGGATTCGCGATTATATTTATATCCCGCTCGGAGGAAGTCGATGTGGCTTTTGGCGTACTCAGGGGCACGTGATGGTGGCGATGGTGCTGTCGGGTATTTGGCATGGTAACGGCTGGCCATTTCTGCTGTGGGGCGCGATACATGGTGTGGCGTTGGTCGTGCTCAATATCGCTGAGAAGGTTAGTGGTCGTCGGGCATTGTTCGGGCATTCCGTCATTGCCCGTGGTTTCTCAGTATTATTCACGCTTAGCTTTGTTGCCTTTGCTTTCGTGTTCTTCCGCGCTGAACGGCTTAGTGATGCGTGGATGATGTTTGAGGCATTGTGCTACAGCAATGAGGCGCTGAACCCTTGGGCATTACTGTCGTTGTTTATTTTACTGCTGTTGTTGTGTGGCTATGGGGTATTGGCTCGCACTTTTGCTGGATTTGTGGTTTTACTCAATCGTACGCCATATTGGCTGTGGCCTTTGTTTTTGGGCGTAATATTGGCTGTGGTAGTGATTTGTGCGCCGTCAGGTATTCCGGGATTTATTTATGCAGGATTCTAAAAAGACTTCAAAGCCGGGCGCTATACAGCAACTCCAAAAACGATCAGTCAAGGCTGGCGCAAAGCGTGTATGGCTGATTTTAGTAGTGTTGATCGTTGCGATGGTGTGGTTTGCTCAGCAGTCAATCAATGCCTATTGGCTGCAGACCTATCAGCGGAAAAGCCCGTTGCAAGCTTTGGATCAGTATGCATGGTGGCGAGCTGGGGCGGAATTCTACGATACGGCTGAAACGGGTTATCAGATGGTATTGACCGATACCGCAGAGTGGTTTGAGCAAGTAACTGCCTCATTTAATGAAACAAGAGGTGAGGTCGTCACAGGGCGGAGTAGCACGCTTGAGCGAACGTCAGCAAATTTGTCATCCGTGGTAGAGCGCGTACCTGAAGTGTTGGCGCAAGAATCAGCACAGAAGTCAATTAAAGAGAAAGAACAAGAATTGAGAGACGAATTGCCGCCAACTGTGACAACTCAAGCAGAGTCTTCCTTATTAACTACTCAGCCGCCGTATTATAACCAAGCTGTGAGGACATTATTGGTTGATACAGCTGCTGGGCTGATCGGTTTGGCACAGAAAAGTGAAAAACTAACATCTGCAGAGCAACGGCTGGAACCACCTAAGAATGATCAAGTATTGGTATTGGATGGTACACAGGCAACTGACGGCGCTACAACGTCAGATTGCATGGGGGTGGATGAACCGCAACAAGTGGTATTACGTGATGGCGAAAAAGTATTTTTTGCAGGCGATTCGCTGATGCAAAGTATTGCACCGCACTTACGCCAGCGCCTGAAGAAAGAGTATGACATCGATTCGATTAATTTGAGTAAGCCCAGTACAGGCTTGTCTTATGCTGGTTTCTTTGATTGGCCAGCGACGATTGAGGACACACTAGCCAACAATAGCGATATCGGTGTGATGATGGTATTCATTGGCGCTAATGATGCACAGGCATTTATCGATACGAAAGATGCGCAGCAGCGGCCGGTCAAGTTTCGCAGTGAGCGCTGGACTGAAGTCTATCAGCAGCGGATTACACGTATTCTGGATGCAGCAGAAGCAGCGGGTGTACAGGTGGTATGGATTGGGTTACCGCACATGCGTAACGCACGTTATCAGGACAAAATGGCTTATATCAATACGCTTCTGCATGACAGCGTTACTGGTCGTGCCCTGTGGTTACCTATTGCGGATTTGCTTGGTGGTGATACTTATCTTGATAGTATGGCTATTAACGGCAAAACCGTACGTATTCGCCGGAAAGATGGCATTCATTTATCGCGTGAAGGTGATGCGTATGTTGCTGACTATATTTGGCCGTATTTATGCTACGCCTCGCAGTAGTACGATCTATATGGTTGTAAATGGATTGATGCACTGTACTTGCGGAAAGACGGTGCGGATATCGTCTTCGTCTTGAGCTTGGTAGAGTAGCTTGACGTTCGGGCCTGCGTCGATGGTGAGGTAAACTGCGAGGCCGTCGTTGCGGTGCTGCTGTACTTTGAGAATGGTCGCTAGCGTTTCTGGCTGGAAATAGGTCAGTAGTGGTCGAGCGGCGAGCATGGTTGCGTGCATGGCGAGCGCATTACCTTCGGCGGTCTTGCCTAGGGTATGAAAGTCCTGATTGAGAATTGCATTGCGGATGGTGATGAGGTCATGCTCGGCCTGTTGTGGCCATTGTGCAAATAGTGGGCTGGTTTCAGCAGTATGGGTCATGCCATCACGTGATGAGGTATGCTTTTCTGCGCTGTTAAGCTCAAGCAGGCCGATGCGTAAATCCTGCCATGTGCTGGAGATTGGCTGGGCGATACTGTCACTACCATCATTGTGTTCACCACGTTGCCACTCGACAAAGCCGTGCCATAAAGAGCGTGATGCACTGCCGCTACCAATGCGCGCAATGGCAGAAAGTGTTTGCTCAGGTAGGTTGAGTCGGAAAAACTGGTTTAGTGCCAGTGTCAGTGCAGCAAAGCCAGAGGCAGATGAGGCTAGCCCGGCTGCGGTGGGAATAGTGTTATGGGTATTGATGTGCATTGGCAAGTGCTGCTCTCGACGAAATAGCTCGATAAAGGCGATGACTTTGCGCGTGAAAGGGTGCTCAGCAGGTAAGTTATTGCCGTTGAGGGAGACTTGATCTTGCTCAGCTGCGGTTATGGTTGTTCGTGTGCCGAGTTTACCAAGTGAGATAGAGAGGCTACCGTTAGTTGGCAAGTTTAGCTCTGCATCACGCTTGCCCCAGTATTTGGACAGTGCAATATTGCTCGGTGCGTAGGCTTCGGCATGCTCAGCTGTGGTCAGTTTGGTGGGCAAAAAAGTGGCAAAAAATTCGGCTTTAGTCATGGTAGATCAGGCCATCCTCTGCAATTGGGGCTGCGCTAAAGTTTGTTGGAGTTGTGTTAGCAAGAGCGAGGACACAGTCGCCAAGACCACTGCCGCTGATTTTAGCTGCGTGGCAGTCGCTGTGTTCGTGAGCGCTAGTGATGATGTGCTCCAGAGTGTCGTCACTGACGCCAAGTTCGCGCATCAGCTGTTGATAGCGGTTGAGTTGTTGATAGAAAGTTGCCCAGTTGTGCTGTTGGGCAGCAGTGATTGCAGCGGCGCTGCATTTGCCCATGTCCTGATACAGTTGCTCGTAGTGCTCAGGTTCATCGGCCATCCGTGCGGCGATTAGTGCAAGCACTTCTGCGGTGGGCGTTTTGTAACCAGCATAACGGAGGTGAAAGGCTGTTGGTGGTAAGGGCAACGCCTTAGTTTGTGTATGTGGCAAGTTACGGTAGGC
Organism: Cardiobacteriaceae bacterium TAE3-ERU3; assembly: GCA_019218315.1. NCBI lineage: Bacteria > Pseudomonadati > Pseudomonadota > Gammaproteobacteria > Cardiobacteriales > Cardiobacteriaceae > Cardiobacteriaceae bacterium TAE3-ERU3. The sequence continues at coordinate 48,847 of JAHUUI010000006.1, forward strand.
AATCATGCCTCCGTGTAGGCTGGCGGCAAGGTCGGCACCACTACCACGCCCTTGTAGGCTACGAATGATGGTTAGTGCTTGTGTGTGCAAGGTAGCTAGGCTTTCGTCACTGTTGCTATGGCGGGCGAGTGCGCCAAGTAGGGCAATGGTGACGGCCGCGGATGAGCCGAGGCCGAGGGTGTGATCAATGTCGCTGTTGATGCTGATGTCGACACCACCACTGTGCGGGTAGCGTTCGAGGCAGGCTATTGCAAATCGTAGACGTGGGTCAGGCCTGAGCATCATCACTGGAGATTGGTATTCACCGAGTGCGCTGTGAATGTACACAGTATCGTCATTGGTGGCTTGTAAGCGTACATGAATGCGCTGCTCGATCGCGGCGACGATGGCTGCATGACCATAGACAACGGCGTGTTCGCCGCTGACCATGATCGAGCCAGGTGCAGAGGTGTGGATAATTGGCGTCAAAACTGATACCACTGCCAAGCAGGGTCGTAGTCGCTACGTGCGCTGCTGTCGAGTTGTGGAAATGCATCCATGGCGCTGAGAGCAGCGGCAATGCCGTGTTTTGGGTTACGGCAGTAGGCGTGGATACTGCGTATGCCTTGGGTGAAGTTGACGATACTGAGCACACCAATGCCATGCTGGTCTTTGCTGATTTGGTTGTAAAAGTGTTCCTCGAGATCCTGTGCGGTGTCGAGATCTTCCTTGCAGGTCAGTTCGCTGTCGATGATGATGCACCATGCCATATCAGGTCGGCCGAGCAATGAGGCGGCACTTTCATTGCGGATGAGAACGAGTGCATCTTGTTCTGCAGATTCTTCACTTTCGGCAGCAGCCCATTCACTTTCTTCGGCTTGCGGATATTCGCCGTCATGGTTGAGTGTATTTTCCCATAGGTCATTGATGAGCTCGGGCAGTTGGTCGGCACGAACGGCATTTTCTGCTGGGGTATCAGCAAATTCAACACTGCGAATTTTGACTGCTAAATCCCATTCGCCGAGGATGTGGTCGAGCATAATGAATGCCATGTTTTGCAAGTGCGGCAATTGTTCTTCATCGGCTTGCTTTTGCAGCGTGACGTCTAGGTCGATGAGTTGGTCAGTGGCGCTGGCACTGATAAGCAGGTCTGTGGCTAAAAGCTCGATATCGTCATCCATACGCATGACGAATTCATTGATGTATTCCGCTGGAATAGGCTGGCGGAAAGCAATCAAATCGTAGTCGCGAGTAGTCGCAGTTTGCAGCAGGATATCGATGGCTATGAATTGATCGAGCATACCATTGGCACTAAAAATGAGTAGGTCGCGAGGCTCATCTTCTTGTATTTCGAGAAAGACCCCTTCGATGTATTGGTGCAATAACTCATTGCCGGCTTCGACACGCTCCACAGAACTCAGCGTACTGAGTTGTGCTGCTTGTTTGTCCCATGCTTGCCAAAAAGCTTGGGCTTGTTGGCGAATGCTTTCAGGGGTGGTCGCTTGAGTATTAGTCATATGGTGTCCAGATGTGGGTCAGGTAATTAGGGTCGCACCTTGTTCGGCAAGATGCAGCTCGCCCCATGGTAATGTGTGGTTGGTCAGTAATTCGGGGATGGTGTTAGGCTCAGGATGCCAAGCAAGGATGATACCACCACCGTTGCCACGGTGTGCGCCTGCGCCACTGATTTTGGCACTGCCGCCGTGATGATTGATAGTCGTAATGAGTGCCTTGGCTGTTTCAGGAACGATACCAATATGCTCAAGTAAATGTTGGTTTTCATTGAGGCAGTCTGCCGGTGAGGCATTGGTGAGCAGCTGTTGGCGTAAGGTGTCACTACATGCAGCAAATTGTTGCCATAGAGGTTGGTCGTTACCATGTTTACGACGGACATGTGCAACTACTTCGCCTGTACTGGCTTCAGGATAGCCGTGCAATATCCAGTACCAGTGCCCGTTACTATTAAGGCTGGCGGCAAGTGGCTGTGGTGTGGCGTCTTCGAGGTATTGCAGGCCACCATAGGTGACTGCTGCTGCGTCGATGGCGCTGCCTTTACCGTGTTGCAGGCGTTCGCAGAAGCGTACACGCTCGAAGCGTTCACTGATGGTCAGTGGTTTATCGAGCAAGTGTTCGTAAAGGCGAATACTTGCGGCGATTGCTGAGGCTGATGAACCCATGCCGGCCCCAAGCGGTAATTCAGATTCACTGCGCAAGCGACCGGGCATTGGTAAGTGCTTGCTACTGGTGCGGCCGGGCAGTGGGATGTGCTGGGCAAAGGTAGCAAGGGTGTAGATCAGCAGGTCGTCAGGGCGGTTTAGGATGTGCTGTACTTCACGCTGGCCGCGGCTGAATTGCTCAAAATGCTCATCGAGGGTTTGCTTGAGTTTGTGCAATGCATGCAGCGGGTAGGGCGGTGCTTTGGGCAAGCCTTTGAAGATAGTACGGATACTTTTGCTACGGTGCAGTGGGGTGAAGTGGACGGTGGTATAGCGGGCAATGGCCGCAACGAGCGCCGGCGCGCCATAGACGACGCTGTGTTCACCACTGAGGATGAGTTTGCCAGGGGCGCGCGCTGCGTAAGCCATGGTCAGCAACAGCGAGTGTACTGGCGCTTGTGCCCGTCGATACCGGCAAGGCGGAATGTACCGCGGTTACAAGTCGGATTGGTGACACTGCTGCCGTCGGTTGGGTCAGGGTGGTGCCAGTATTCGAGATAGGTATCGTAGTCTAGCGCTTCGCGTTCGCTGATCAGGCGCTGATGGCGTGTGCGGAAGCGGTGCTCAAGATAGTCATCACTGACAACGCCGCTGAAAAACTCGGCCACGCACCCCGAGCCGTAGCTGAACAAAGCAACAGGCTGGCCTGCGAGGTCGTCGCGGTTGTCGAGTAATGAAATCAGGCTGAGGTAAAGCGAGGCTGTATAGCTGTTGCCGATGACGCGGTTGTAAATCATGCCAGCATCGGTATCACTTTCTTGTACTTCTTGCTCGTTGATGCGGGCAAGATGCTGGTGAGCCTTGATACCCATCTTTGAAAATGGCAGGTGATAGCAGTAGTGCGTAAAATCGCTATAAGCGTGGCCGCCGTTGTCTTGGTAGTCCTGCCATGCGTGCTCAAGTGCACGAAGATACATCTGGGTTGAGAATTTGCCGTCAACCAGCGCAGTTTTACGGTAATTTGGGCGCCAGAAGTCCATCACATCTTCAGTGTGAGTACCGGTAGCCAGATCAAGTGCGATCATGCGTGGATTCTCTGCAATTAACATGGCGACAGCACCACAGCCTTGGGTGGCTTCTGCGGGGGAGTCAAGGTCGTAGCGTGAAATATCACTAGCGATCACCAGTACTTTCTTGCCCGGGTGGCGGGCAATATAACCGAGTGCCATTTGGATGGCAGCTGTTGCACTGTAGCAGGCTTGCTTGAGCTCGACAGCACGGCAGTTGGCTGGCAGATCGAGCAGCTTGTGTACATAAATCGCTGCGGCCTTAGATTGATCGATACCGGTTTCTGTGGCAAAGAGAACGGTGTCGATGTTATCGCGGCCATATTGCTCAACGATAGGATAGGCTGCATTGGCCGCAAGTGTGACGATGTCTTCGTCGTGTGGCGGGATCGCCATTTGCTCTTGGCCAATCCCACGGTGAAATTTGTTGACGTCAATGTTATTGCGTTCAGCTAGAACGCCAAGATCCAAATAATACTGTGGAATGTAGAAGCTCAGTAAATCAATGCCTATAGATTGGGTCATGGTCATTCTGCCTTTTGTAGTAATTCTTGATGATCGCGTAAAGCGGCGTTATTTTTGCAGCCAAGTAAAAATAAGGCGGTGCGGTATTCTCGTTCGAGGCGCTGGATAGCCGCAATGACGGCTTCAGTCGAGCGCATCGCTGGCTTAAGTAAAGGCGCTGCAATGCCGCATATTGTCGCACCGAGTAATACAGATTTGGCCATGTCGATACCACTGCGAATACCGCCACTGGCAATTAGTGTAACGTCAGGATGGGACGTTCGTGCCTGCTTGAGTGCTGTAACCGTAGTCAGCCCCCAATCTTGAAAAATGAGGCCAATGTCGTCGTCGGGATCAGAGCGACGATGGTGCTCGATACGGCTCCATGAAGTGCCACCGCGTCCAGCAACATCAAAATACGTTATACCCGCTTTTTTGCCGAGAGTAATGTCTTGCACTGATAGTCCGCAGCCAACTTCTTTAAGCAGTAGCGGTGCGGTTAGGGCATCGCTAACAGTGGCAATTTTATCTGTGAGATTGCTGAAATCAGTATCGCCTTCAGGTTGAACAGCCTCTTGCAACGGATTGAGATGCAGATACAGGCCATCAGCCTGCAAAATATCAACCGATGCCTGACAGTGTTCGACAGTGAAACCATCATTGAGTTGCACCGCGCCTATATTGCCGAGTAAAACAGCATTTGGGGCATATTGACGTAAATCGAAGCTGGTCTTGCTTGCAGGATGAGTGAACATGATGCGTTGCGAACCAACAGCCATGGCGACGCGGCAATATTCTGCAGCTTCTGCAAGGCGTTGGTTGATTACGCGGATTGTCTCACCATCGCCGCCAGTCATCGAGGAAATCAATAAAGGAAACGACAAAGTTTTGCCGAGGAATTTCGTTTGGGTATCAATGTCAGCAAAATTGAGTTCGGGCAGCGCACGATGAGTAAGCTGAATACGGTCGAAGCCGCTCATGCGTCGTTCAATTTCTGCATCACGAGCGATTGCAGCAATATGCTCACGCTTGCGTGCGGCGATACTATTCACCCCTTGCGCTCCATGGCAATATGCGAACGCATCAGCTCTCCGGGGTTGGTCTGAGCAGCAAGCAAGGACAGTTCACCACACAGTACAGTAGCCGCACAAATAGCCGCAAGGCGGCGAGCATTAGCGCCTGGCTCGCGTTCTTCACGGCAGCCAAGTGCTGTGAGGTGCTCTTCAACAACATCGAGCCCCTGACCTTTACCATTACCAACCGTGCCAACAATCAGATTAGGCAAAGTGCACGAAAAATACAGTGCATCGTTGCGCACTTCGGCATGAACGATTCCCTGTGAACCCTCAATGATATTGGCTGCGTCCTGTCCAGTTGCGAGATAAAACGCGAGCAACATATTGGCAAAATGTGCATTGGCACTGCGCAGGCTGCCGGCAATATTACTGCCGATGTGGTTTTTACGCGTATTGAGTTCGACCATTTTTTCTGGTGTGGTACGCAGGCGCTTTTCGCAAATGTCACGCGGAATAGTGATTTCAGCAATAACATTTTTGCCTCGGCCAAGAATGCCATTTACCGCACTGGCTTTTTTATCAATACAGTAGTTACCAGAAATTGAGCCGTAATTGAGCTCAGGACACCACGACAAAATCGCAGCGATCAAAGCATCAGCAGCCTTGGTAACCATGTTGTGACCCGAAGCATCACCTGTTGCGCATTCAAAGCGCAAAAATAGCAGATTTCCAACAATCTGACTGTGCAAGTCAATCAGGCGTGCAAAACGGCTGGTTTCTCTAACGACTTTTGCCAAATCATCAAAGCGATCACGTAAAAGAGATAGGGCGTTGTAAGCGGCTTCTGCATGCTCAGCTTCAAGCACAATTGAGCGACTCATGCGCTCATCAACAACCGTTGCACGAATACCACCACACAAACGTGAAATTTTTGCTCCACGACCAGTTGAAGGCCATAACGGGCTTTCATAAGTTGCTAAAGGTACGCGAACTTCTTCATTATCAAGAGCATTGCCTTGAATTAAAATTGGACCGACCCATTGGGTTGGTATTGGCGTAATATGCGGTATTGGCATGGGCTCAAACTAAAATAATAAAAGCCGAGATTATAGCATTATTGGGCACTTCTTGAGCAGATTGACGGAAAAATCGTTATGAATTTGTGGGATAAACCTACAAAAAAAGCGCCTATGTGGCGCTTTAATGATAGTGGCGGAGGGACAGGGATTCGAACCCTGGAAGGGCGTTAACCCTTGCCGGTTTTCAAGACCGGTGCATTCAACCGCTCTGCCATCCCTCCGCGATTGAGGCGCGTATTTTATGGATTTTTGCGCTGCTTGTCCAGTATTTGGGTAAGTTTTTTTATTGGCTGTCGATGTATCAGTTTGGTGGTTGATTTTTATGGACTTATTTTTGATTTGTTGTGACTGTCTAGTCTGGGGTAAAGAGGTGATGGTGAGGGAATAGTGATTTCAAAATTTATCTAGATGATCTAAAGGTGCTGAGATAGAGGATTCCCTTTCGCAGATAGATTTTTATGATCCGATTCGTTGAGAGAGAAGCAGGAAGATGTGTGGCTTTTTGTGGTGAGGTTTTGTATTAGGCAAACAAAAAGCCGGTCGAAACCGGCTTTTGTGTTCGGGAAGCGAAAAATTAACGCTTCGAGAACTGAGTCGCGCGACGTGCTTTGTGCAAGCCGACTTTTTTACGCTCAACTTTACGAGCGTCGCGAGTCAGGAAGCCTGCTTTGCGCAGTGGCTCACGTAGATCTTCATTGTAGATGCGCAGGGCACGAGCGATACCGTGACGGATAGCGCCAGCTTGGCCTGAGTTACCGCCGCCTTCTACAGTGATGTAGAAGTCAAAGTTGTCTTTCATGTCGACAGTTTCGAGTGGCTGACGGACGACCATACGAGAAGTTTCGCGGCCGAAGTATTCGTCAAGTGGCTTTTGGTTGACAATGATGTTGCCAGTGCCGCGGCGCAGGAATACGCGCGCAGATGATGTTTTGCGGCGGCCTGTTGCGTAGTATTGTTCTGTCATGCTTCGTCCTTAGATTTCAAGTTCGATTGGCTGCTGTGCAGTATGAGTGTGCTCATTGCCTGCAAAGATTTTCAGCTTCTTGATCTGTGCACGACCTAATGGGCCGCGTGGCAGCATGCCCTTGACCGCAAGTTCGATGACTTTGGCTGGGTTTTTCTGCTGCATTTCATTGAATGTGGCGCTTTTCAGGTTACCAATGTAGCCTGTGTGGCGGTGGTACATTTTGTCTGTACGCTTTTTACCGGTAACTTCGATTTTTTCGGCGTTGACGATGATGATGTAATCGCCAGTGTCGATAGTCGGGGTGTATTCCGGCTTGTGTTTGCCGCGAAGACGCTTAGCTACTTCGCTTGCGAGGCGGCCGAGGGTTTTGCCTTCGGCGTCTACCACATACCAATCACGCGTGATGGTGCTTGGGGTGGCTGTGAATGTTTTGGACATGACTGTCTCTCCGAACACGAAAATTAAAGGCGGCAGACTATACCGAATCGCGTCACATAAGGCAAGAAATTTATGATTTTCTTGATCTTGCGCGATTTCTTCTGCAGCCACGAGGCGTTGGAATGATTTACAGGGGACGGGCATTATAGCGGGTTCTTTATTTAATGCCAATGTGTTGTTTATTTTACGATGTGGTGATGCTGCTTTGTTAGTGAGGGGAAAGCGGCTAGAATTAATGGTGTTTATAATTCTCTAATATATAAGGAATGGTTTTATGCAGGATTTTTTGCCGGTAGTTGCATTTATCGGCGCGTATGTGGCTGCGCGACTGATGGGTTATACGGAAGGGGCGATGTATATCGCGACAGTCGCACTAATGGTGGCTGTGGTTTTGCAAATTATTTGGCTCAAAGTACGTGGGAAACCGGTTGAGAAGCGCTTGTGGCTGACGGCATTGGTTATTTTGGTGTTGGGTTCGGTGACATTGATCTTCCATAATCCGCTATTCGTTCAGCTTAAGCCGACGATTCTGAATATCGTTATTGCTGCGGTCTTTCTGGGCAGTCAGTGGGTTGGAGAAGCGAATTTAACCAAGCGTATGCTTAAAGGTGCATTCGATATGCCTGCGCGGCTTTGGATGCGCTTGAACTTGGCATGGGTTGTATTTTTCCTGATTGAAGGGGCAATTAACGCTTGGATTGCGTTTTCGTTCTCATATGACTTTTGGGTCGGGTTTAAGCTCTGGGGGCTTATGGGGATGACATTTGTCTTTTTGATTGCCCAATTTCTTATATTGCGCCGTTATCTTAAGTCCGATAAGCAGGAAAATGTCTGATGCCAAAAAAAGTATTGTGCCTTTTTGCTCATCCCGCTTTGCATGTTTCAAGAGTACACGCGCGTTGGCGTGAGATTGCAGAAGCTGCGGACCATGTGACGTTAAATGACCTTTACGCACATTATCCGGATGACTTTATCGATATTGCTCGCGAGCAAACGTTATTACGTGCCCATGATGTGATCTTGATGCAATTCCCACTGTATTGGTTCTCAACCCCGGGTATCCTCAAGAATTGGCAGGATGTGGTGCTTGAGTATGGTTTTGCATTTGGTGAAGGAGAGCAGGCGCTCAAGGGTAAATATTTCGGCGTGGTGACTTCTACTGGCGGGCGTGACTATATGTATGCGCGCGGGCAGGGGTATCGTTTTGCTATTCGTGATTATTTGTTGCCGATTGAGAGTATGGCCAAGATTTGTGGGATGAAATACATTCCGCCATTTGTGCTGCACAACAGCCATCAGATCGATGATGAAAAGTTTGATTTACATACACGCAATTACCGCTTTTACCTCGATAGCCTGAGCAGCATTCAGCAGCATTATGGTGGCTGGCGAGATGCGGTGAATGTCAATAGTTCATTGTTTAACAGCAAGGAAGAAACTGATGAGTGAAATGCTGTTTAAGTTCGCGGTGTTGTTGCTGGCGGCGATTATTGTTGTGCCACTGGCTAAAAAGCTCAAGCTGGGCTCGGTGCTGGGCTACTTGGTTGCTGGTGTGGTGATCGGCCCTTATGTATTGGGTCTGCTTGGTACGGGTGACCAAGCTGCTTTGCTGCACTTTTCCGAGTTTGGCGTGGTGATGATGCTGTTCCTGATCGGTTTGGAGCTTAAGCCTTCTTTTCTCTGGAAGTTGCGTGTGCCTATTTTGGGCATGGGCGGCTTACAAATGGTTATCACGACTTTGGTGATAGCTGGGGTTGCAATGCTATTTGGTTTGCCGTGGCAATCCGGATTAGTGATCGGGATGGTACTTGGGCTTTCGTCAACGGCAATTATTATCCAAACGCTGAGCGAGAAAGGGCTGCTTAGCGGACGGGCGGGACGCTCTGCATTTTCAGTACTGCTGTTTCAAGATATTGCGGTCATCCCGATTTTGGCTATTCTACCGCTGCTTGCGGTTGGCGGTATCGTTGATGGCGCACATGACTTTTCTGAAGATGGGCAAATCGCGTATTGGATGTCGCAACAGCCAGGCTATTTGCAGTTTTTGATTACCCTGTCTGCAATAGCAGTGGTGATCGTTCTTGGTCGCCTGTTGTCTTCTCAAGTATTTCGTTTGATCGCTCGAACCGGTATCCGCGATATTTTTACCGCAACGGCACTATTTTTGGTGATCAGCGTTGCACTATTGATGGAAGCGGTTGGTTTGTCTGCAGCTCTAGGCACGTTTTTGGCGGGCGTGATGCTGGCAGACAGTGAGTACCGGCATGAGGTTGAGCTGAGTATCGAGCCATTCAAAGGCATTCTGCTTGGTTTATTCTTTATTTCGGTTGGTGCTTCACTCGATTTTGATTTATTTATGAATAAGCCATTGCTGATTGCTGCGTTGGTGGTGATTTTGGTGGTGGTGAAGTGGATCGTTTTGTATGGTTTAGCGGCATCCTTCCGCTTGAATAATTCGCAACGCCTGTTATTTGCCTCGGTTATGGCTCAAGGCGGTGAGTTCGCGTTTGTGCTGTTTGCTTTTGCTTCACAAAATAGCGTACTTAGTACCGAACTAACGGACTTATTAATCTTGGTCGTGATCATCTCCATGCTGGTTACGCCATTGATGATGTTGGCACTTGAAGCCATTGAGCGCTCAAAAAGCATCAGTAGCCAGCCGATGCAGCGAGATTATGATGATATTGATGAGCACAATGATGTCATCATTGCGGGTTATGGCCGATTCAATCAGATCATTGGTCGTCTACTGATTGCCAATGGGCATAAATGTACTATTTTGGATAGTAATCCGGAAGTGATAGACATGCTGCGCCGTTTTGGGCAAAAAGTGTTCTATGGCGATGCGACGCGCCCAGATCTACTACATGCGGCTGGTGCGGAGCATGCAAAGATCCTCGTCATAGGGCTCAAGAACCGCGAGCAGATTGATCTGCTGATCGAAACCGCGCGCAAGTATTTCCCACATTTGAAAATTATTGTACGTGCCTTTGACCGTGTTCATGCCTATCACCTGATTGAGCAAAAAGTGGATCACTTCCAGCGTGAACAAGTCAGCTCTGCATTAGAGCTGGGCGAAAAAGCTTTGGTTGAGCTTGGCTATCATCCTTACACGGCACACCGTCAAGCACGTATATTCAAGCAATACGATGAAGATATGCTGCAAGAGCTGTATAAAACATGGGCAAAGAATCCACACAATTCGCTATTGACCAAACCTGGTGATCAATACGTCAGCCATAGTCGTGAGCTGCAAGCAACGATGGAGAAGGTTATGCGTACTGACCGCTACAACCGTAAATTGACCGTAGAGCATGATCACGCATGGGAGCCAGTACCGGATGAGCAGATTAAGGTAGATAAAAATGAGGTAAAAGTCGGTACAGCTAAAGCTGAAAAAGAAGCCGATACAACTACACCCTTAGATCATTCTAAGACCGATTCGCCAGCTGCAGCTGCTGATGGAGATGAAGGGAAAACAGAAACTTAGCAAAAAATGGCAAAAGGGGCGTAAAAAAAGTTGACGAGAAGCAAAAAAAACCTATAATACGCCCCACGCCAAGCGGGAATAGCTCAGTGGTAGAGCACAACCTTGCCAAGGTTGGGGTCGCGAGTTCGAATCTCGTTTCCCGCTCCAAATTTTAAAGCGCTGACAAGCGCTTTTTTTGTCTGGCGACGTATTTTATGGCTGGGTGGCAGAGTGGTGATGCAACGGATTGCAAATCCGTACTACGCCGGTTCGATTCCGACCCCAGCCTCCATATCGCGGGAATAGCTCAGTGGTAGAGCACAACCTTGCCAAGGTTGGGGTCGCGAGTTCGAATCTCGTTTCCCGCTCCAAATTTTAAGAAGCTCCTTTTCAGGAGCTTTTTTATTACCTGAAATTTGCTTTGCCTATTAATCGCTCGTGGTCTATCTCGCATAATAAGCGATGGTAATCGGTAGTTTAAAAGCCATATCCTCAGGGCAAATGAGTGCGTTATGGGTGGATGACTATCGCGCATCGGCTATTTTATGGCATCCGGGGCCGGTGAGTTTACTGCGCCCGCTGCTGGTCGGGGTGACGCGGATTTGTGTGCTGATGCGTTCTTTGAGTGCGCCGACGTGCGAGATGATGCCGATGAGTTTGCCTTGCTGGTTGAGGTTAGAGAGGGTATCCAGCGCGATGTCGAGTGCGTCTTCGTCAAGTGTGCCGAAGCCTTCGTCGAGAAACAGTGCATCAATACGGACTTTCTGGCTCGCCATTTGCGATAAACCAAGTGCAAGAGCGAGGCTGATAATAAAGCTTTCACCGCCGGACAGGTTGCGTGTAGCGCGAATTTCGCCAGCCTGATAATTGTCGATGACGTTGAGCACCAGTTGTTCCTCGGGATCGTCACTGCGGATAAGCAGATAGCGGTCGGTCATTTTGCCCAGTTCCAGATTGGCGTGACCAATCATGATGTCGAAGGTTAGCCCTTGTGCGAAATTGCGGTATTTCTTGCCGTCTGCCGAGCCAATCAATCCGTTGAGATTTTCCCAGCGTGTGCATTCACGCTGCTGGGCACTGATGCGTGCGAGTTGTTCGGCGTGGCTCGCCTGGCGCTGCTGATTGGTTTTGAGTTGCTGGTCAATCGCGCCGAGTTGTTGCTGTGCGGTGCTTTGTGCGGCTTCGAGTTCTTGCTGTTCGCTGCTCAATGCTTCGCGACTGGCACTGGTCAGTGCTTTTTCGCGTTCTTGCTCAAGTGCCGTCCTTACTTCCTGTTCTTTGGTGTTCAGGCGTAGTTGCTCATCGTGTAGTGCTTTGGCCTGTGTACTGAGCTGTTGTCGTACTTCATATGGCAACTGTGCAGCAAGAAAGGCGGCTTCGTCGCTGAATTGTTGTGTCTGACATTGTTCGAGGAAATCTGCTTCGAGATGAGTAATGTGTTCACTGCGCTGTGTGATGGCGCTGCGCAATTCGTCGATGCGTTGTTGCAGGTTGTGTACGTCTCGTTGCAGCTGTTGTGCACTGTCTTTAGCGCTATCAAGTGCTTGCCGTGCATGCTGGATATTTTGCTTGAGTTGCTGTTCTTTGCTGTCCGGTTGTTCATTGCCGAGCAGTGCTTGCCGCTTGTTGATACGCCGCTGCTGCGTGCTTTGCTGTTCGTCGTGATTGCTTTGCTGGCGTTGTAACGCTTGGCTGAGTTCAGTGATTTGTTCGTTGAGGTATTGGGCACGCTGTTCGGCTTTGGCATATTGTTCACGGGTTGCTTGTAATTGTCGTTGGCGGTTTTGCCATTGCTGGCTGCGCTGTTCGAGGTCGTCAAGTACTGGCGCGAGTTGTGCGCTGTCGTTTTCGATGCGTACGCCATAGGGTTGCAGCAGATCTTTTAATTCGAGCAGGGTGTGTTGTTGTGCCTGTTGGTATTGCACCAGTAACGCCTGTTCACGTTGATGGTTATTGGCGCATTGGCTTTGCGTGCTTTGTGCCTGTTGGTGGACACTGTGTGCTTGCTGCACGCTGGCTTGTGCTTTGCTCAATGCTTCTTGCGCCTGCTGCAGGCTTTGTTCGCTATGCTCGCCTTGCCGGATGCGCGTGCTGATGTCAGCAAGGTTGCGTTGTTGCTCGTCAAGTAAGGCCATGACCTGTGCGGTGAGTTGCGGGTCATCGTGGTCAAGGGTTGTTTTGATGTCGCTGAGTCGTTCGGCAATATGTTGTTGTAAATCAGATAGGCGTTGTTGCTGTTCGTCGAGTTGTTGCTTGTGTTGACTGTGCTTCTCGATAAGCTTGGCGAGGTCGATACGACTATCGTTGAACTGTTGTTCGGCTGCTGCGTGCTGCTGTTGCGCGTCGCTAAGGCGCTGTTCGATGTCGCTGGCAATCGGGTTGCTGTCGTCGTGGTAGGGGTGGTGTTCACTGCCACATAACGGACACGGTTCGCCGTCTTTAAGTGCGCTGCGCAAGTCGCTGAGGTTGTCAAAGGCTTGGCGAAATCCGACCAGCGGTTCGAGTAGCCTGATTTGTTTTTTCCAGTGGTCGCGTGCGTCGCGGTATTGTTGCTGCGCCGCTTCGAGAGTTTGCTGCTGTTGGGCGAGTTCTGCGAGGCTGGCATGGATGCGCTGTCGGGCTTGGTTCGCTTGGTCGTGCTGTGCGAGATTTTCTTGCAGGCGTTCAAGGGCGTGGATGTGTTCGCGGGTTTGCTCACCCTGTTCTCGCCAATGATTGAGGGTGTGTCCGTCGAGTAATTTTTGGTGTTGTTCGTGTTGCGCGGCGAGGTGTTGCTCGGCTTGTTGCTGTGTGTCCTTGGCGCTTTGCCATGCCTGCTCACTTTGCGCTACAGCAATAGCGGCCTGACGCTGCTGTTGCGCACAATGGGCGACTTTTTCTGCTTGTGTGGTGTGCGGTTTTTGCCCGGCTTGATAATGGTTGATCTGCTGGCGTATCGCGGCGAGCTGTTGGTTGAGATCAGCGTCATGCGCACTGGATTCGAGTTGTGCAGTGAGGGTTTGTTGTTGCTTGTCGAGGGTGTCAAGAGCCGTATTGTTTTGCCCGGCATCTGTTTGCTGCTGTTGCAGCTTGGTGCGTTGGGCGCTGAGCTGCGCTTGGCTTTGTGCGAGTGGTTCGGCTGCGTCGCTGATTTGCTGGTCGAGCAAGCGCACTTGTTGCAGGGTGGGCTGGATGTCGTCGTAAGTTTTTTGTTGTGCGGCGAGGTGCGTGGTGGCTTGTTCAACTTTTTTGCTTGCGTTATCCAGTGCTTTTTGTTGTATGGGTAGAGTTTCGTTGGCTTGCTCAAGAGCAGTTTGTGCTTGCTGTTGGTTGCGCCTTTCGCTGCTGAGTTCGCTGTATGCGGCGATGAGGTTTTGTGCGCGTTCGGCTGCGTCGAGGCGTTGTTGTTCGGGGATGAAGGCTTGCTGACGTTGCGCCAGCTTTTGTTGTTCTTGTTCGATGTTGCCGAGTTGCTGGCCGAGGGTATCGAGGCGCTCGAGCCACTGGCGTGCGTTGCGGTTGTGTTCGATTTTGGGTTGCAGGACGGCGAGCTGCTGTTGGTGGGTTTGCTGTTGCTGCTTGAGTTCGGCGAGTTCGTCGTCACTGAGTAACTGGATGCCGGATAGTTGCTTGCTGAGGTCTTCGAGGATGAGGCGCTGTTCGCGGCTGCACTGGTGGATGTGCATGGATATGCGGCTGTAGATGTCGGTGCCGGTGATTTGCTCGAGGATGGGCGCGCGCTGGTCGGGGCTGGCTTGCAGGAAAGCGGCAAAGCTGCCTTGTGCGAGCAGCATGGCACGGGTGAATTGGTCGAAATTCATGCCGGTGACCGTTTCGACGCGCTGCTGGACGTCGCGCAGCTTGCTTTCGAGGATGCGACCACTGTCGGCATCGGCAATTTCGTGCTTGGGGTTTTGCAGCTTGCCGTCGGGTTTGCGTCCGGCGCAGTGCTGGCTCCAGTGGCAACGGTAGGTGCCGCTGTTGGTGGCAAAGGTGACTTCGGCAAAGCATTCGCCGGTCTGGCGTGAGAGGATCTGGTTGTCGCTTTGCGTGATGCGCTCAAGGCGTGGGGTGCGGCCGTAGATGGCGAGGCAAATAGCGTCGAGGATAGTGGTTTTGCCCGCGCCGGTAGGGCCGGTGATGGCGAAGATGCCGTCAGCACTGTAGGCGGGGTCGGTAAAGTCGATGTGCCATTCGCCGGTTAGCGAGTTGAGGTTCTGGAAGCGCAGTTGCAGGATTTTCATGGTTTATTCAGCAGTATCTTGTTCGTAGAAGCTGGTCAGTGCTTCCTGATAGGTGTCGCGCAGGGCATTTTGTTCGTCGTCACTGAGTGGGGCACTGGCGGCGAGGCGGCGCTCGAAAACGTCGTACACGTCGAGGTCAGCCAGGGTTTCTTGGCTATGCTGTTGGCTGAGTGCGGCTTGGTTGATGCGGGTATTTTTGATGCGCAGAATGCGCAGTTTGCTGTTTGCGCTGAGGTCGTCGAGGCGCTGGCGCAGATCGCTGGCGATTTTGTCGCCGTTGTAGATGATTTCCAGCCACGCATTGCTGTCGGCGGCGATGAGGGTGTGCAGTTGAGTGGTGATGGCTGGCCAGTCGCCTTTAATGCTTGCCAGTGACTGAAAGCAGGGCACGGGGATGAGCGAATGCTCGATTTTGCGTCCTTGGGTATGCAACAGGCATAGGCTTTTTTGCTGCTTTGCTTCGCCAAAGCCCATCGCGATCGGCGAGCCGGAATAGCGGATGTGCGGATTGCCGCCGACAATTTGCGGGACGTGCAAATGACCGAGGGCAACGTAATCGAGTTGCGATGGAAAGATGCAGCCGCTAACGTGCCCCAGTGTGCCGATGTAGAGTTCGCGTACGCCGTCATCGTCGGTGGTTTGTCCGCCAGCGGTGAATAGGTGCCCCATAGCGATGACGGGTATATCGGCATCGAGACTTTTACGCGCCTCTTCGGCGATGGCGCTGACGGCGGCGTAGTGTTCGCGAATACCGTTGATGATATTTTCGGCTTTGTCGGCGGTGCTCTCGCCCGCGTTGGCGGTGCGGATGTCGCGATCGCGCAGATAGGGTACGGCGCAGACGATCAGCACGGGTTCACCGTTTGCGTCGTGCAGGGTGATGACTTCATCGGCTGGATCATCCGTGGCTTGACCTGTCACATAGACGTTGAGCGATTTGAGCAATGCTTGTGGCGCGTCGAGAAAGGTCGGCGAGTCGTGGTTGCCGCCAGTGATAACGATGTGCTGGCAGCAGGAAGCAGCAGCGCGGTGCAGGAAGTCGTAGTACTGCGCCTGCGCGCGATTTGATGGCGTGGTGGTGTCGAAGACGTCGCCGGCTATCAGCAATACGTCGATATGGTGTTCGACGATGGTATCGAGCAGCCAGTCGAGAAAAGCGCTAAATTCGTCGTCGCGCCGCTGGCCGTAGAGGGTGCGCCCTAGGTGCCAGTCCGCTGTATGGAGAATGTTCATGCCAACATGCCTGTTTGTATTATGGGGACTATGATAACGGAAGCCGTTTTATCGGATATACTTTCCTGGAATATCCGATAGACATAAAAAACCCGCTGGTGGGCAGCGGGTTTATGTTTTTGTTGTGTAGAAAAATTATTTCGTCGCCGTAGGGTTTTCGAGCAGGAATGCACCAGCTGTTGCGCCAGCGCCGCAGATGCTGATCAAGCCGTAGCGCTTGCCGCTGCGTTGTAGTTCATGAGCAAGGGTGGTCATGATGCGTGCGCCGGTGGCGGCAAATGGGTGGCCAAGTGCAATTGAGCCGCCGTGGATGTTCACTTTGCTGCGGTCAACTTTGCCGATGGCTGGTTCTTTCCAGCCTTCTTCCCATGCTTTGATGTTGCACAATACTTGCCCGGCAAAGGCTTCGTGGATTTCGAGCAGGTCGATGTCTTCGAGGGTGAGGTTGTTGCGTTGTAACAGGCGCGGTACGGCGAGTGCCGGTGCCATCAAGAGACCTTCTTCCGGCTCAATAGCGGCAAATTCCATGTCTTTAATGACTGCGAGCGGGGTGAATCCGTCGCGTTCAGCTGCTTCACGGGTGGCAATCAGGACGCTGGCTGCACCGTCAGTCAACGGGCTGGAAGAGCCGGCCGTAATCGTGCCGCTGCCGCTTTTGTCGAAAGCAGGCTTGAGTTTGGCGAGTTTGGCTTGCGTGGTGTCGGCGCGGATGGTGTCGTCGTGGTCGAGACCATCAAGCGGGGCAATTTCATCTTTGAGTGGGCCTTGCTGGGTGGCATAGGCGGCATTTTGATGGCTGTTAAAGGCAATTTCGTCCTGCGCATCGCGCGGAATATGGAATTCCTTGACCATCTCTTCGCAGTGTTCACCCATTGATTTGCCGGTGGATGGTTCTTTGACGCCAGGCGCTTTTGGCGTGAGGTGACGCGGACGCAGCTTGAGGAAGGTTTTGATGCGGTCGCCAGTTGTACGGGCAAAGTTGGCATCGAGGAATATACGGCGCGCGCTGTCCGAGAACATCAGTGCGGGGTTGGACATCGATTCAACGCCGCCGACGATGGCATATTCACGCTCGGTATTTTGCAGCATCCACACGCCGTATTCAGCAGCAGATAGCGCGCTGATGCAGTTGTCATTAAGCGATACAGCACGGATTGATGCGGGCAATTTGCTTTGCAGGACGATTTCGCGCGCGAGGTGCGGCACACGTGGATCGAGCACAACGTGACCATAAATCAGTGCGCCGAGTTTATTGGGATCAATGCCGCTGTCCTTGACCAGCGCTTTGACGCTGTGTGTGGCGAGGTCGAGGTTATTGTATTTTTTGAAGCGACCATGGGCGCGTACAAATGGGGTACGGCGACCTTCAATAATGACGATTTCTGACATGGTGGATAACCTTATTTATGATAATGGATAGGGTAAAAGTGACTTTATCATACAGTTGTCTGAATCGGAAATAAGCACAGCTGTACGTTGATGATTTTAAATTATTGTTGCTGGCTTTAGTGCAAAAGTAAAAGAAACGCTACCATATCCGCTTTGATTACGGTAAGTTTGCTGATTCAAATAATGTAAGGAGGCAATAAATGCACCAAACAGATGATGTGCGGATCAAGCAAATTAAAGAATTATTACCGCCTGTCGCACTGCTGGAAAAGTTCCCAATTAGCGATAAAGCGGGCGAGACGACGTTTCAAGCACGCCAAGCGATTCATAATATGTTGACTGGTGAGGACAAGCGCTTGCTGGTAATCATTGGCCCATGCTCGATTCACGATATTACAGCGGCAAAAGAGTATGCCGAGCGTCTGGTGCCACTGCGTGAACAATATAAAGACTCGCTGGAAATCGTCATGCGCGTTTATTTTGAAAAGCCGCGCACCACAGTGGGCTGGAAAGGGCTGCTTAACGATCCGCATTTGAATGATACGTTTGCGATTAACGATGGCCTGCGCATGGCGCGCAAGCTGTTGCTCGATTTGACTGAGGCGGGTATGCCTGTGGCGGTCGAGTATCTGGATATGATTACCCCGCAATATATTGCTGATTTGGTTGCTTGGGGGGCGATTGGTGCGCGGACGACCGAAAGCCAGGTGCATCGCCAATTGGCATCGGGTTTGTCGTGCCCGGTTGGGTTTAAAAATGGCACCAACGGCAATGTGCAGATTGCGCTTGATGCGATTGGCTCGGCTAATGCGCCGCACTCGTTCTTATCAGTGACCAAGTTCGGCCATTCGGCGATTGTTGAAACCACGGGCAATGAAGATGCCCACATCATCCTACGTGGTGGTCGTGAACCAAATTATAGCGCCGAGCACGTTGCAGATGTCGAAAAGCAGCTCGCCAAATCCGGTTTGGCTGAGAAAATCATGATTGATTTCAGCCACGCCAATAGCCTCAAAGACCACAAGCGCCAGAAGCTGGTGGCGGATGATGTTTGTGCGCAAATTGAAGCGGGCAATCAGTCAATTTTCGGCGTGATGGTGGAAAGCCATTTGGTCGAGGGCAATCAAAAGCTGGTTGACGGCAAAGCAGCGACCTATGGGCAGAGCATTACTGATGCGTGTATCGGCTGGGATGAGTCGGTCGAGATACTGGCGCAGTTGAGCAAGGCCGCCAAGGTACGTTTGTAAAAAATATGGATAAAGTTTTATTCATGTTTTTGTTAAAATACTGTGCCATGATAATTAGATTGTTTTTTATTTGGAGAACAAAACATGAGTAAAATTGCCGTTTATGCCAGTAATCTTGGTTTTGCAGCGGATATCGCCAAGCGTATTGCGCCAAAGCTCGGGATTGATGAAGTCGTTGATGTGCAAGATATTGAGATGAGCAAACTCAATGATTACGACAAGATCTTGCTGGTGGTTTCGACCCACGCTGAAGGCGAAATCCAGCGCGATTTCAACGAAAAAATTGATGACTTCCGCGCCCTTGATTTGAGCAGCAAGACCGTTGCATTGGTCGGTCTGGGTGATGGCATTGGTCATGGCGAAACCTTTAACAACGCACAAGGTCAGCTCTATGATATCGCCAAAGCAGCTGGCGCAACGCTGGTCGGTAGCAGTGATCCTGAAGAGTACCGCTACGAAGAAACTGAAAGCATCCGCGATGGCAAGTTCCCTGGCTTGGTGCTCGATGTGGAAAACGAAGATCATCTGACCATGCGTCGCATTAACCGCTGGCTGGAAGAAGTGCAGTCTGCATTTTAATGTAATCAAAGAGTATCTTTCTTTGACGAGCGGTGAGGTGATACCTCGCCGCTTTTTTTTGTGTGGAGTAGAGCATGAAACGTTTGCTACCTTTGTTTGCTGCCAATGGTTTGGTCATGGCAGCGATGTTTGCCTTTGTGCCGCTGGCCGGACCATTGATTCGTGCTTTGTCATTAAAAGAATGGCATGCCGGTGTGATAGTGGCAGTAGCATCGTTGCTGTGGATGATTGCCGCGCCGGTTTGGGGGCAGATTAGCGACCGTCGCGGGCGTCGCCCGATTATCATTGCCGGTGCAGTCGGTTTTGCGATCAGCTACGTGTTACTTGCTCTGTGGCTGCAAATCAACCTCGATGCGTTACAGCCACTGTGGTTGCTGCTCGGTATCTTCATTGTATTGCGCGTATTGAGTGGTGTCTTTATTGCTGCGGTGTCGGTCGGAGCGATCGCCTATATTGCTGATGTGACGACGCCTGCGCAGCGTACCAGTGCGATGGCATTGATTGGTATGGCGGCCGGTTTGGGGATTACACTTGGCCCTGCGATCAGCGGCGCATTGGCTGTGTATGGTTTGGTAGTGCCGATGTTTGCGGTTAGTGCTTTACCACTGCTTGCGGTTGTGCTGGTTCTGTTCTGGTTGCCGCCCAGCCCAAAGCTTACTCATGAGGATTTGCCACCATTAAGCGCGTTTGATCCGCGTATTTTTGCCACGACGGTAAAAATGTTCCTTACAACCTCAACCTCAATTACCGCCAATATGGTTGTTGGTTTTTATGCCATTGACCGTCTTGAGCTGGATGTTCAGGCGGCGACAGTGGTTGCCGGTTATGCCATGACTGCAGTCGGGGTGACGATGATTGCCGTACAGATGGTGATGATGCGTTTGCCGCAGGTCAAGCCGTGGCAATGGCAGCGCTATGGGGCATTGCTCGGTGCGCTGGGTTTCGTTGCGGTGCTGTTTGTGCATACCTCTAGCGGATTTATTTTGTCGTATGCGCTGATGGCTGCCGGTATCTGCGTTATTTTTCCGTCTTTGCATGCAGAAGTGACGATGGCCGTAGAAAAAGGCGAAGTTGGTGCGGCGGCCGGTCGTCTCTCGGCAGCTGAAGCGCTGGCCGCAGTGGTCGTGCCGTTGCTTGCCACGGGGATGTATGGCGTATCACCACTGTTGCCGTATATTATGGCACTGCTCGCGGCACTGGCAGTTTCTGCATTATCGTGGCGAAAAATGACTCAATAAGGAATGAACTATGAATAAAACCATCAAAGTAACATTTTGTGCATTACTGGCAACACTGATTGGCGGCTGCGCTGGCGGCACAGGTGCGGGCACAAATAATGCCGGTACGGGCGGTATCGGCTCGTCAGTAGTTGCATCGTGGCTGGAAGGTGCGTGCCATGATTATTTGGACAAGCAGGATATTTGGCAGATCGCCAAAATCGCTTTGGCACAGCAGGCCGTGCCAATAGCCGATATCGAGCGCGATGTGTGCCAGTGTGCGAGCAGCGCCGCAGCGCAGAATATGAGTACCGAACAAAAGCTGTCATTAGTGTCGCCACAGTCGCGGCAAAAGGTATTGCTTGAGATGATTGCCCCCGCCGCGTTGTCCTGCTATCAGCGCTTTGAAGGGCGCTTTTAAGCGATGACCCGCACTGAACGCCTGTTTGCCTTATTGCACGAATTGCGTGCGCGGCAACGTGCGGTCAGTGCGCAGGCTTTGGCCGATACGCTTGGCATCAGTGTACGCTCAGTGTACCGCGATATTGATACGTTGCGCGGTCTGGGCGCGGATATTGATGGTGAGGCGGGCGTCGGCTTTCAGCTGCGGCAAGGATTTTTCTTGCCGCCATTGGCGCTCAATGACGACGAACTCGAAGCGATGCTGCTCGGGCTGCACTGGGTGCGGCAAAATGGTGATTCTGCTTTGGCAGCGGCGGCAGATGATGCTTTGGTCAAGCTGAAAACGGTGATTAATGTGCAGCAGGGGCAGGCGGTTGCCGCACACGGATTGCTGATTCCGCCAGCGTCGAAATTAGCTGACGACACGCTGGAAATTGATTTTCGCTTGGCAGTGCGTAAGCAGCGGCAAGTGCGGATGACGTATTGTCGTACGGATGGTGAAGTTTCCGAGCGCGTCATCTATCCCATTGCGATTGGCTATTTTGACGACCGCCACTTGCTTGCCGCATGGTGTACGTTGCGCGAGTCATTCCGCCATTTCCGCTTGGACCGTGTTGTTGAATACGAGGTGTTGGCGCAGCAATACAGCGGCAGTCGTGAGACGTGGCTCTCAAAGTGGATGAAAGTGACCGGTATTCCCGAGCAAGTTCGTGTACGCACTACTGACAAAAACTGACACGAGGTGCGCTTATCCTGTCTGCTTTCGAACCGAGGAAGCAACATGAGCCAACCCAATATAACTTTTTACACCAACCCTTTATCACGCGGACGCTTCGTGCGCTGGATGCTCGAAGAATGCGGTGCGGATTATGAAACCGTCGTCGTGGCATTCGGGGCAGAGATGAAGGACGATGCCTATCTTGCCGTTAATCCAATGGGCAAAGTACCGGCGTTGCAATGCGATGATACGGTGATCACCGAAACCGTTGCCATCATCATGCATCTTGCCGACCTGTTTCCCGATGCGCAGCTTGCACCCTCTGTCGCGACGGGTGAACGCGGCTCGTATTACCGTTGGCTGGTTTTTGCGCAGCACCTTGAGTACGCCATGCAGGACAGATTCTTTGCCGTGCCGGATAGTGCAGAACGGCGCAAGTCGCTTGGCTACGGGGATTTTGACAGTATGCTGGCAACGTTACGCCAAGCTTTGACGGGCAAGGATTATCTGGTTGGCGGACAGTTTAGCGCTGCGGATTTGTTTTGTTGCAGCATGCTTGGCTGGGGCTATCAGCGCGCGCAGGTTTTGCCGCCAGATGACGTGTTTCAGAACTATATGCAACGTATCGCCTCGCGGCCAGCCTTTGCGCGCGCTGCGGCACTCGATGATGCGTTGATTGGTGAAATGCCTTCGTAATGCAGGTTGCACAACCACAATATTGGCTGGCGGTGGCGTGTGCCGAACACGTTACCGTCGGTGTGGCTGGTGGCTTTATGCAGGTGTGCCACGGTAAGCAAGCGCCACTTAAGCGGATCAAACGCGGTGATAAAGTCGTTTATTATTCGCCCAGCGTGGTGATGGGTAAAGCCGATGGCCTGCAATCGTTTACTGCTGTTGGTGAAGTGGTAAACGATCACCCGTATCAGGTTGAAATGTCGGCTGGATTCAAGCCTTTTCGCCGTGATGTTTGCTGGCAGCCGTTTGCGCCGTTAGCAATCAGGGCATTGCTCGATGAACTGAGCTTTACCCGTGGACGAAAAAATTGGGGTTATATGCTGCGCTTTGGCTTGCTTAAGATAGAGGAAGCAGATTGGCAGTGCATTTTGAGTGGGTGAGGCAATGCCTTACCCGTTTTCGTTTGAGTCGTTGCTTTGGTGTTCGCGGTGCAGTTGCAGCAGCTCGTGCAGGCTCTGCGTGTTCTTTTTGAATTGGCGGCACGGGCGGCACATGCCAGTGTGGATAAAAATTTCGGCTTTTTCCCCAAGGGTGAGCGGGCGTTCCATGCCGTCGGAGAGCAATTTGGTCATTTCGGTGCAGTTGCGCATGTTTCTTCCTTGTGAGTATTAGTGGTGCAGCCAGTTGCTACCGAGGCAGCTTTGTAGCTTGAGGCGTGCGCGGTGCATGAGGACGTAGAATTTATTGTCGCTAATCTTACTTTCCGCGCAAATGGCTGGCGTATCCATGTCCAGATATTCGCGCATGAGGAAGACGCGTGATTGTTCAGCGGGTAAGGCATCGAGGCAGTGTTCGAGGACGGTGAAAAAGGCTTCGTTCTCGTAGACTTGATGCGGGTTGGGTAAAGGTTGCGGTGTGCAGCCTTCTTGCCAGTGGCCGCTTTGGTCGAACAGCCTGTCGACGACGTCATCATGGGCGTCGTCGGCATACTCGGTGTCTGAGAAGTTGATGCTTTGTTTGCGCCGGAAGTGATCGTTAATGGTGTTTTTCAGGATGCTGAATACCCACGTTTGATAGGCGGATTTGCCGTGGAATTTGTCCTGATAGGTGAGGGTTTTGATCAGGGCTTCCTGCACGAGGTCTTCAGCGAGACCGTGGTCATTGACCTGATTGTAGGCAAAACGCAGCATAAGCTGATGAATGTCGTTGAGCTCGTCGTCGCTGAGGTGGGGATGCTGCGTTTTGCGGGTAGTCATGTGCGTTTGTCTTATTTATAAAGTGAGCGGTTGAGCCAGTAATCTACGCTAAGGTAGCGTCCGGCACCGTAGATAAATAATACCAGTAACATGATGAAATAGGTGGCAGCAAATTCAATGCCGTTATTGAGGATAACGTAATTGCCAGCCTCGGTGAGCCAATTGTAGTTGCCGTGCTGTTGCAGAATGCTGCGCGCCATGTCGAGCTTTTGCGCGACGGCGGCGCTGTTTTCAAGGCTGGCTTGGCTGCCGGGGATGTTGAGCCAGTTGAGGACGGTGGCGGGGCTGGTGGCAGGGTCGCTTGGAGCGATAGCGAACCAGCCATGTTGCCAATGGACGGTGGCTGCGGCAATGGCCATGGTAATCATCAGGGCGAAGCTGGTCAGGCGTGTAAACAGCCCAAAGACGAGCAACCAGCCGCCAACGAGTTCCGCAGCGGTGGCGAGGAAAGCGAGCAGTGTCGGAAAAGGCAGGCCAAGCCCCCAGTCTGGATTGCCGAACCACGCGACGATATTGTCAAACGATTGGTATTTGTTCCAGCCGGAAATAATCATGATTGGCGCGAGGTAGAGGCGTAGGGCGAGCAGAGGGATGAAGTCGAGCTTTTGCAGGGCAGTGGTGGCGCGATTCCAGCGGTGGGCGAGTGTGTTCATGGGTTTCCTTTATATAGATTATTTGGGTGTTTTTTGGATAAGGGTAAAGAGATTCTGCTGCACAAAATCAGCGAGCAATGGCACGATAAATGACAACAGCTTTTGCTGGTCGGCAAAGCCGATGTGGTTTGCGAATTGCGCGAGTAAGCTGCTTTCGTGGCGCGATGGCGCTTCATCGAGGAAAGCGACCAATGCGGCGGTCATGGCGTTGGCAGCAATGAAGCGCACGCGGTGGTCATGGTCGCGGAAGACGAACAGATAGGTGTCTTGCGGGGTGTCGGGTTGGTTGTCGGCGCTGATGCGGTGTACCGGCCAGTGATAGTGAAGGCTGTGCAGGGTCGGATTGGTGACGAGGTCGAAGCTTGCGGGGCTGGTTTCACTCAAGTAGGTGGTGATGTGTGTCGCTGCGTTGTCGAGCAGTGCTGTGTCGGTGGCTTGGGGATCGCCGCTGTCGGTATCGACCGCGAGTTCAATCCATTCGTAATGGGCAAGCGCGGCAAACCACGGTGGCAAGTCAAAGCCTCGCGGTTCACTTTGCAGATAGGCGACAAATTGCGCCGGTATCGAGGTGAACATCGGGTCGTCAGTCGTGCCGCTGCGGAAGAAGTCGCGCACCAGTGCTTGCCATGTGTCGCGGCTGACGATTTTCCGGCACACGGGAAAGCAGGCATCGGTGAAGCTGCGGATGTTATTGAAAATCAGTTCCTGATAGGTGTTGGCGGCACGGTCAGGGATGCCACTTGGGCAGGCTGCGTGTTCGGGGTCGCGCAGGTAGCGCCCGAAGTCGCGCTGGAATTGTTGCAGGGCGATGGGTGGGGTAGTCATGCGTGGATTGTCTGCTTATGGAGGGCAAGGGCGATACGGTGTGGCTGCTGCGTAGCCTTGATTTGCCGTACTTCGTTGAGCAGTAATTCGATGTGCGGGAAGTTGAAGTCGCGCTCAAGGCAGACCGGCGTGTGTTCGGATAGCTTCGGTTGCAAGTTGTAAACGTAGTCGAGCAGTTTCCATACGTCTGTAATGACGTCTGCACCGTGGGTGTCGATGATGAAGCCGTCTTCTTCGACGTAGTGCCCTGCAATGTGCATGTAGCCGGTTTTGACCAGTGGCAGTTGGCGCAGGTGTTCGTAAGGGTCGTAGTTGAAATTCTGGCTGTTGACATAGACGTTGTTGACGTCGAGATGCAGATAGCAGCCGGATTCTTCAATGACCGCAGTGATGAATTCGGCTTCGCTCATGTCCGAGCCGGGCGGGGTGAAATAGACCGAGGCATTTTCCAGCCCGATTTGGCGCTCGAGGATGTCTTGCGTTTGGCGTACGCGTGCGGCGACCCAATGCACGGCTTCTTCGTTGAGCGGAATGGGCAGCAGGTCGTAAAGCTGGCCGTCATCGGCCGTCCACGATAGATGCTCGGTAAAGTGGGCAATGTCGTAGTGGGCGAGAAATGCCTTGACGCGCTTGAGGTGCTTGACGTTCAGCGGTGCAGCACTGCCAATCGACAGCGACAGACCATGTGCCGCAAAAGGCTTGTACGCGGCAAATTCGTCGAGGATGGCGCGGTAACGGCCGCCCATGCCGAGCCAGTTTTCCGGCGAGACTTCAAAAAAGTCGATGGTATTGGCGCGCTGCGGGTCTTTCATCACTTCGCGCAGAGGCTCGACGAGGTCACGGCGCAGGCCGAGGCCTGCATGGCCGATAAAGGGACGGGGTGAGGTGGTCATTGTGATTCCTTGCTTGTTATTGGCCAGGTCGCTTGGCAATGGACTATATGGGTAAATGCATTGCCAAGCCCCCTGAGGGGGCAGCCATACACTGGTATGACTGCCGGCTGTGAATGCTACTTACTTTTTGTCGCCGCCGCATTTGCCTTCGCCGCACTTGGCTTCACCGGCTTTAGTGTCGCTGGCTGCCTTGTCGCCGCCGCATTTGCCTTCGCCACACTTAGCTTCACCGGCTTTGCTATCGCTGGCTGCCTTGTCGCCACCGCATTTGCCTTCGCCACATTTGGCTTCACCGGCTTTGCTGTCGCTGGCTGCCTTGTCGCCACCGCACTTGCCTTCACCACATTTGGCTTCGGCTTTTTTCATGTCTGCCATGCATTGGTCTTTATCGGCTGCTGCGTCACAATCCATTTTATGGTCGCCGCCGCATTTGCCTTCACCACATTTTGCTTCGCCGGCTTTGGTTTCGTAACCGCCATCAAGTGCTTCAGCGTTGAACAGGTTTTCAGCGTGGGCCATACCAGACAGCGCCATTGCCAGTGAAGAACCGAGTGCCAAAGTGTTAAGTGTCATTTTTTTCATCGTCATGTTGTCTCTTGTATTCGTGTTTATTTAAACGAAGGAGAGCAGATCGCGGTCAACTCCGTTTGGTGCGATCCGTTTTTCTCCCTTCAAGTGGTTAGACGCAGTGAAGAGACGGTTTCTTACATTTTAATTTATTTTAGTTTTAAAAATATTTTATGTATTTGAAATTAAAGTGTAATTAAATAATAAAAAAGCCCACAATCATTGTGGGCTCGGCATTTTGGGCAAGATTCAGGTTAGCCGATAAATGCTTCGGGGGTGAATTTGGGCATGATGTTGATCGCGGCGTCATCGCGGCCAGTTTGCCAATGCAGGCGGAATACAGCGGTATTTGGCACCGGCATATTGATTTGCCAGTCGTGGAATAAGCGTAGGTGATGCGCAGTATGCATAGGATAGCCAAGCAAGCGCCACATGATTAGTTTGATAAACATGCCGTGAATAAATAAGACGCTGCCATCCTCGCGTGTATGTAATGTGTCGAGGAATTTGCTGACGCGTGCCGAGAATTCGGCAAAGGTTTCGCCGTCCTCACCGACGCGCTCTTGCAGGCTGCATTTGCGCCAATAGCGTTGACCAACAGGTTGGCGTTGTTTACCAGTCATGCCTTTGACGACGCTGTAGCCGAGTACGTTAAATTCATTGATCAGGCCATCGACTTCCGGCTCGATACCGAGCTTGTCCAGCCAAGGCTGTGCGGTTTGGCGGGTACGGATGAATTCGGATACGACGACCTTGCTCGGCTCTAGAGTCAGGCGTTCGGCAAGTTGGCGTGCTTGTGCGCGGCCTTTGGCTGTGAGATCGACTTCGGGATTGGGTTGCGAGATTTCACCCGCATTGGCGGTGCTTTCGGCGTGGCGAATGAGATAGATGGTAGGCATGGGGCGTCCATTTAATGAATAGATTGGGTGATGATAGCGGGATTGCATGAGGCTGCAATAAAGATTAAATATAGTTAACCTTACTTGAAAATAGCACTTGTGACCCGACTAAGGGTTACAGGTTTACAAATGCCGACGTGTGTCGGAGTTTTTATCTTAATTTCAGGAGTATTTATGAATCTGCGTCCTTTACATGATCGTGTGATCGTCAAGCGTCAAGAAGAAGAAACAAAAACAGCTGGCGGCATCGTCCTGCCAGGTAGCGCTGCCGAGAAGCCTTCACAAGGTGAAGTTATTGCAGTCGGCAACGGCAAGAAGCTGGACAACGGCGAAGTTTGCGGTCTTGACGTTAAAGTCGGCGACAAAGTGCTGTTCGGCAAGTTCTCCGGCTCTGAAGTGAAGGTTGATGGTGAAGAGTACATCATCATGCGTGAAGAAGAAATTTTTGCAGTCATCGGTTAATACCGGTCATTGATTGTTACCCGATTTATTATTAAAGGAGTTTGACTATGTCAGCTAAAGAAGTACGTTTTGGTGAAGAAGCGCGTAAAGAGATGCTCAAGGGCGTCAACGTGCTCGCAAATGCAGTTAAAGTAACGCTTGGTCCTAAAGGCCGTAACGTTGTTTTGGACAAGGCTTTTGGCGCACCGACTGTAACCAAAGACGGTGTTTCTGTTGCCAAGGAAATCGAGCTGGAAGACAAGTACCAGAACATGGGCGCACAGATGGTTAAGGAAGTTGCTTCCCAAACCAACGACATCGCTGGTGACGGTACTACTACCGCAACTGTTCTGGCACAAGCCATCGTAACTGAAGGTTTGAAGTCTGTTGCTGCAGGCATGAACCCAATGGACCTCAAGCGCGGTATCGACAAAGCAGTTATCGCTGCGGTTAAGACCCTGCACGACATTTCCAAGCCTTGCGAAGACCACAAAGCCATCGCTCAGGTCGGCACTATTTCAGCCAACTCTGACAGCACTGTCGGTGACAAGATTGCTGAAGCGATGGAAAAGGTCGGCAAAGAAGGCGTCATCACCGTTGAAGAAGGTCAAGGCCTGGAAGATCAGCTGGAAGTGGTTGAAGGTATGCAGTTTGACCGTGGCTACCTGTCACCTTACTTCATCAACAACCAGCAGAACCAGAACGTCGAGCTCGACAACCCATACATCCTGCTGCACGACAAGAAAGTGTCCAACATCCGTGACTTGCTGCCAACTCTGGAAGCCGTTGCTAAGTCTGGCCAGCCACTGTTGATCGTTGCTGAAGACGTCGAAGGCGAAGCACTCGCGACTTTGGTTATCAACAGCATGCGCGGTATCGTTAAGGTTGCTGCGGTTAAGGCACCTGGCTTCGGCGATCGCCGTAAGGCAATGCTCGAAGACATCGCTATTCTGACTGGCGGCCAAGTGATTTCTGAAGAAGTCGGCATGACTTTGGAAGGTACAACGCTTGAGCAGCTTGGTACTGCGAAGCGCGTTGTGATCGGTAAAGAAAACACTACCATCATCGATGGCGCTGGTGACAAAGGCGCGATCGAAAGCCGCGTTGAAACCATCCGCACTCAAATCGAAGAGTCTACTTCTGACTACGACAAAGAAAAACTGCAAGAGCGCGTTGCAAAACTCGCTGGCGGTGTTGCTGTGATCAAGGTTGGCGCTGCGACTGAAGTCGAAATGAAAGAGAAGAAAGCACGCGTTGAAGATGCGCTGCACGCAACCCGCGCTGCGGTTGAAGAAGGTATCGTACCGGGCGGCGGCGTTGCATTGATCCGTGCGGTCATGGCAATCAAAGACCTCAAGGGCGACAACTACGACCAGCAAGTTGGTATTGACATCGCACGTCGCGCCATGGAATACCCACTGCGCACCATCGTTCAGAATGCTGGCGGTGAAGCTGCGGTTGTTGTTGACAAGGTCAAGGCTTCTTCAGGCAACGAAGGCTTCAATGCTGCAACCGGCGAATACGTCGACATGGTTGAAGCTGGTATCATCGACCCAACTAAAGTAACCCGTAGCGCATTGCAAAATGCCGCTTCTGTTGCTGGCCTGATGATCACCACTGAAGCAATGGTTGCTGAAATTCCTAAGGAAGAGCCTGCTGCACCTGATATGGGTGGCATGGGCGGTATGGGCGGCATGGGCATGATGTAAGCCTTTTGGCTAATCACCCGTAGCTCATACTTACCGGTTCGCCGGTAACGTCTGATCAAAGCCGGTACGCGTAAGCGTACCGGCTTTTTTATTATGGCCTAATCTGCTTTGCTTTTTGTTATTCATTAACTATAATCAAGATCTATTACTAACGAGAAAGGGATAGACCTCAACCATGAAAAAAACACTATTGGCTCTCTTAATGACAAGTGCGATGACCACAGCACAAGCCGCAGAGACTTACCTGAATTTTGGCACTGGTGGCCAAAGTGGCGTCTATTACGTGGTGGGGCAAAGCGTATGTAAGCTGGTTAACCGCAACACCGCCAAGACAGGCGTGAAATGTAGCCCGTCAACTTCGGCCGGCTCTATTGCCAATTTACGCAGCATTGAAGCCGGGGAAAATCAGCTCGGTATGGCGCAGTCTGATTGGCAATATCATGCTTATAACGGCAGCAGCGAGTTTGCTGATGCAAAAAATGACAAATTGCGCGTGGTCTTTTCCGTCTATCCTGAATTGTTCTCAGTGATTGCGCGCAATGATGCCGGTATTGAGCATTTTGATGATTTAGCAGGTAAGCGCGTCAACGTTGCAGAGCCTGGCTCTGGCACGCGTGCAACAGCTGATCTTTTGATGGCTGAGAAAGGCTGGACGACCGATGATTTTTCACTGGCATCGGAACTGAAAGGTTCGGAAGTGGCGGACGCGCTTTGTGACAATAACATTGATGCATTCTTCTACAACGCCGGCCACCCAAGTGCAACAGTCGAATCAGCAGTAGCGGCTTGTCAGCCACAAATCGTGCCTGTTACTGGCGAATACGTAGACAGCTTGCTCGAAAAGCATCCCTACTATGCCAAAGCAAGCGTCCCGGGTGGTCTCTATGGCGGCATGCCGGATGATGTGCCGACGTTTGCCGTGTATGCGACATTGGTCAGCTCGACTGATGTGCCGGATGAAGCCATTTACCAAACGGTCAAAGCGGTATTTGAAAACTTCGACCGCTTTAAAAAGCTCCATCCTGCGTTCGCTAATTTGACCCCACAGGATATGCTGGAAAAGGGCGTGACAATCCCATTCCATCCCGGTGCTGAGCGCTACTACCGCGAGCAGGGCTGGATTGAATAACTACCAAGTTCACGAGCTTGATGAGCCGGATGCAGAATATGCGTCCGGCTTTTTATTGGTGTAGGAGAAAGGCGACGACATATAGAGCAAGATATTGTTCTTGAATCTATATTTACTTATCTCAGTGGCCGATTTTGTGAAATGAAGTTGTATTAATCAGCGAGGCCGTAGCGGCGCAAGGCATTGAGGATGCCGTTTTCTTCCAGTGGGCCAGTGCTGTCTTTCGCGGCGTTGCGGGCTTTTTCGTGACCATCACCCATCGCGACGCCGATGCCAACACCTTGCAGCATTTCGACATCGTTAAGCCCATCGCCAAAGGCCATGACGTTTGCCATATCAATGTTGAGTGCATCACATACCGCTTCGATGCCGCGAATTTTGCTGCCGTCAGCTGGCAACATATCCATACCTTCTTTATGCCAGCGAATGGTTTGATAGTTTGCTGGCAGCATATTGTCGCGTATCTGCTGTTCGGCATCTGCTTCGCAGAATATCAGCATTTGATAGACGGGGTTGCTGTGGTGGTAGTCAGGGATTATTTCATATCTGCCAATGGTTGCTAAAGCACGGCGAACCACAGGCGTGTCCGCTGATACAGCCATATGCTCGTTGGCAATGAGCCCATAAGCTATCCCCGCTTCATCGAGCTTGGCGATGACGGCGTTGAGGTCTTGCAGGTCAATTGGGTGGTCCGTTAGTGCTTTACCTTGATATTGATTGTATTGACCGTTGATGGTGACAAACAGCTCAATACCTTCGGCATCAATCAGGTTGCGGATTTTATCCGGCAGGGCGGCGAGTGTGCGCCCTGTAGCTATAGCGGGAATGATGCCGCGCTTTTTTAATTCACGGATGGCAGTGGCGACACTGCTTGGCAAAGTATCGGTTTCCTTGCGGTATAAGGTGCCGTCAATATCAAAAAAAACAATACGTATATTGGCTTGTGTTGGCATAGATGTGCTCGATTGGAAAATGAAGGAGTAATCCGGTTGAGTTGCTTGGTTATGGCGTTTTCTGTTTTATGCCATAACAGCAGTAGCAGAGCAGTATGGCAAAGCACCAGCGTAAATTCAATGATGGATAAATAGGCGTTATAACGGTACATTGTTTTTATTTACCAATCAAAATTAGTATTTTAATTGAGATAAAAAAGATATCTTAGCTTGTTGATTTTATTTTATGTGTTACAGTAAGGATTGATGAATTTTTGACCATTAAATAGGGTGATTCCATGAAAAAAATGCTACTTTCTTTAGTGTTGGGTGCAGCTGCTTGTGCTCAGGCTTATGCAGATGATGCCCAGTGTGAAGTAAATAAACCCGTGGTTTTCGCAGGGTTTGACTGGGACTCTATTGCTTTTCACAACAGCGTTGCACGCTATATCATTGAAGAAGGTTACGGCTGCGATACGGATGAAATCCCGGGTTCAACGATTCCTTTATTCAATGGTATGTTCCGCGGCAACGTCGATGTGGCAATGGAAATTTGGACGCAGGCTGTGGATCAGATGTGGCACGACGCAGTGGATCAAGGCGTGGTGAAAGAAGTTGGGGTTAATGTAGATGATGCAGTGCAGGCATTTTTTGTACCGCGCTATATGGTTGAGGGTGACGATGCCGTAGCGCCAGATTTGAAGAGCGTGGCTGATCTGCCCCAGTACGCCAAGTTATTTGCTGATCAGGAAGAGCCTGAGAAGGGGCGCTTCTATAACTGTGTACTCGGTTGGTCGTGTGAAAAAATCAATACAGCCAAGCTGCATGCTTATGGCATGGATGAAGATTTCGTCAATTTCCGCCCGGGGTCAGGCAATGCGGTTTCCTCAGCTGTGGAATCAGCATTACTGCGCAAAAAACCGATTTTATTCTATTACTGGACGCCATCATGGCTGATGGGCAAGTTTGGTGATCAGTTGGTGCGCATTGAAGAGCCGGCTTATGATGAAGCCGTGTGGGATAAGGTCATTGCGGCTACGGCTGATGATGGCGATCTTGCCAGCGTCAGTGAGGCAACTGCCTATCCTGATACGCAGCTGGCAATCGGCGTCAACTCTCGCTTTACGGATAAAGCCCCGCAATTGACGGAGTTCCTCTCCAATTACCACACCAATAGCCAGATCGTTTCTGAAGCACTGGCCGATATGCAGGAAAACGATACGCGCGGTGAGGACATTGCCAAGCGTTTCCTGACTCAATACCCTGATGTATGGACGCAATGGGTACCTGTAGAGGTGGCTGAGCGTGTTCAGAATACTTTGAACTGATGATTTTGTTTGAGTGAATAACGGTTGGGCTTGCGTCATGTATGGCGTAAGCCTGCCACTCAGGGTTGGCTGGTTATCGCTTGCCAGCCTTTTAGTATGATTTTTCTGTGCTGTGTTACGGCGTATTGACTTGATATTTATATTGTAAATTCGGCTATTTATAGTTTTGCATAAGCGTGTGCATTGCATGAGTGCGCTGTGACAACTTTGTGCCGTAACGATATAACCGCAACCTTATAAAAGATAAGAGACCATCTTGTGTGCTTAAGACTAAGCCTCACTTTGGCTTTTTCTCCGCAGTATTGTGGTTTTAT
This sequence comes from Cardiobacteriaceae bacterium TAE3-ERU3, assembly GCA_019218315.1. Lineage (NCBI taxonomy): Bacteria > Pseudomonadati > Pseudomonadota > Gammaproteobacteria > Cardiobacteriales > Cardiobacteriaceae > Cardiobacteriaceae bacterium TAE3-ERU3. The sequence goes on from JAHUUI010000006.1 coordinate 82,151, forward strand.
AGGGTATTCACCAGCACACTTACGGAGTGACCATGAACGATTTCTTTTTTAACATCGGCGACGCTATCCGCGATAACGTCAATGATGCTATCCGCTATTTGGTGATTAATTACGCTGATGGATTTGAGCAATTTTCCGGCTTTTTCATCACTATTCTGATTGCCATTGAAAAGGGGCTACGCTGGGTGCCGGCCCCCGCACTTATTGCAATCATTATGGCGCTGGCTTTTGTCGCGAGCAGGCGTTGGCTGCTGAGTATCGGTGTTGGTGTGGGTATGTATCTCATCGGGTGTCTTGGCCTATGGGATCAGGCTTTGCAAACTATTGCCATTATGCTGGTGTCGATGCTGATCTCGATCGGCTTTGGCTTGCCGCTGGGTATTCTTGCGGCACGCAGTAATGGGTTTCGCTCGGTGATGGCGCCGGTACTTGATCTGATGCAGACAATCCCGAGCTTTGTGTATCTCATTCCGGCTGCGATGTTGTTTGGGTTGGGAAAAATGCCAGCCATTCTCGCTACGGTGATTTATGCGACACCGCCGCTGATTCGCTTGGTTGATCTTGGCATCCGTGGTGTAGATAAGGAAGTTGTTGAAGCGAGCCGAGCTTTTGGCGCGACGCGCTGGCAAGTGCTTTCAGGTGTGCAGTTCCCGCTGGCTATGCCGTCGATCATGCAGGGTATTAACCAGACGATGATGATGGCGCTGGCAATGGTTGTGGTCGCATCGATGATCGGTGCACGCGGATTGGGCGAGACGGTCTTGCTTGGTTTGCAGCGTAATGATGCAGGGCAGGGCTTGATTGGCGGTATTGCCATCGTGATTTTGGCGATTGTCTTTGACCGTATCACGCAAGCAGCCGGCACTCGGGCACAAGCACACCATCAAGTCAGCAAGGGGCAATGAGATGAGCAAGATTGAAGTCAAACACGTATCCAAAATATTTGGCGCCAACCCTCAGCAGGCATTAAAGAAAGTAGAAAATGGGGTTGGCAAGCAAGAGCTGATGGCTCAGCACAGTCACGCCTTGGGGCTTTTCGATATTAATTTGAGTATTGAAGCTGGTGAGATATTCGTCATTATGGGCTTATCTGGCTCAGGGAAATCCACACTGATTCGCCATTTTAACCGCTTGATTGAGCCGACGGCTGGGCAGATTATTGTTGATGGTGAAGACGTCACAGCGATGAATAAGGCCAAGTTGCGCGAATTTCGCCGCCGCACCATGAGCATGGTTTTCCAGCATTTTGGGCTGATGCCGCACCGCAGTGTACTTGATAATGTTGCTTATGGGCGCAAAGTTCGTGGTGAGAGTAAAGCTGAAGCACAAGAGAATGCTAAAAAGTGGCTGGAGCTGGTCGGCTTGGCAGGATTTGAAGGGCAGTATCCGTCGCAGCTTTCTGGCGGTCAGCAGCAGCGCGTTGGGCTAGCGCGAGCACTCGCTTCGGATAGTGATATTTTGCTCATGGATGAAGCTTTTTCAGCGCTTGATCCGTTAATTCGTTCGCAGATGCAGGAGCAGCTACTGGAGTTGCAGGAGCAGCTGCATAAAACCATCGTCTTTATTACTCACGATCTCGCTGAAGCATTGCGTATTGGCTCTCGGATTGCCATTTTGCGCGATGGCCAGGTCGAGCAAGTTGGTACACCCGAAGATATTTTGCTTAATCCGGCTAATGAGCACATTCGTGAATTCGTCAAAGATGTGAATCGTGCCAGTGTGCTTAATGTCGAAGCTGTGATGCGTAGCCCAAGAATTTATATTGATGAAATGCCTGTAGTAGAGGCGCTGCAAAAAATTCGCGAGCGTGGTTTGCGCTGGGCATGGGTCAAGCGTGGTGAAAATTGGCAGGGGCTGATTACAGAGAAGCAGCTTGAAACTGCAATAGAGCTTGGCAGTACAGCCAGCTTGGCTGAAATAGCGACCAAGCCAGCCAGTGTACGCGGCCATAACAGTATTGAAGAGCTATTGCCGATGGCTGTTGGCAATCAGTTTCCGGTGCCGGTGGTTGATGAGGATGGCCGCTTGAGTGGCGTTGTCGATCCGCAGGAAGTGGCAACATTAATTAACCGCTCCTGATACACAGTCCGTATAGCAGCTTTTATCTCTGATGGATGAGTGTAATTCTTATAGAATGCACTTTTCGCTTTGGAGAAGATCATGCAGAAAATGGTTCCGGGTTTAGTGATCGTTACGGTGATGGCTGCGCTGTCCATGGTGGCTGCAAAGCTGATTGGGCATTCGCTAAGCCCGCTGCTGGTGGCAATTGTACTGGGCATGATTTTGGGCAATACACTATACCCACGCTACGCTGCACCGTGTAGTAGCGGAGTGGAATTTGCCAAGAAGCGTATTCTGCGTACGGCGATCGTGCTGTACGGCTTTCGCCTTACTTTTGCTCAAGTTGCCCATTTGGGCTGGGCAGTGTTACTGCTTGATATTGTGATGGTCTTTGCGACGTTTATGCTGGCCCTATGGCTAGGGCGGCGCTTTTTCGGGCTGGATCGGGATACTTCTGCATTGATCGGCGCAGGTTCGGCAATTTGTGGTGCGGCAGCTGTGCTGGCGGTCGAGCCGGTACTCAAGTCACCAGCGTATAAAGTATCGGTAGCAGTCGCTACAGTGGTACTGTTCGGCACGATTGCGATGCTGCTTTATCCATTGTTGTATTCGCTCGGTGTATTGCCGTTTTCAGCGGATGTATTCGGGGTCTATATCGGTGCGTCAGTGCATGAAGTGGCGCAAGTGGTTGCTGCGGGCGGAGTGATCTCACCTGAAGTAGCAGATACAGCAGTACTGACCAAAATGGCTCGCGTTATGTTGCTTGCTCCGTTTTTACTGTTCCTCTCATGGATGATTGCTAAGTCCAATGGTGGCGCTAAGGAAAAAGCGCGTATCCAAGTGCCGTGGTTTGCACTGTGGTTCATTGTGATGATTGGCGTCAATTCCCTGCATGTTTTGCCCGAGGCACTGGTCGGCGCATTGGTGTGGATTGATACCTTGCTCCTCACCATGGCGATGGCTGCGCTGGGGCTCACCACGCGCTTCAAAGAAATGGCAACGGTTGGTGCTGCGCCATTTGCGTTAGCATCGTGTTTGTTTGCGTGGCTCGTCATCGGTGGCGGAGTCTTGACGTGGCTGTTTGTGTGAGCCAGAAATGAGCGAGTTCATCCGTGCTTTGGGCTTTTCAGTCAGTATCATTGCGCCAATTTTTGCGTTGATCTTGCTTGGTTGGTGGTTTAGGCGTCGTGATGAAATGCCACCATCATTAGTGACGGGGCTGAATTTGCTGCTATTTCGTTATGCTTTGCCCGCGCTACTGTTTTTCAGCGTACTCAATAATGAAGTAGAAATCTCCACCCAATGGCGTGCGATAGCTGCTGGTTATATCGCGGTATTGTTGCTTTATTTTGGTGCAAGCTGGTGGGGTAAGCGCCATATTGTGCGCAGTGCGGATCGTAGTGTATTTATTCAAGGCGTATTTCGCGGCAATTTGATCATCGTTGGGCTGGCACTGGCGACAGCTGTTTATGGTAATGATGGCGCGGGTATCGGTGCAGTAGTCGGCGGATCAATTGCTTTTTTGCTCAATATTTTGGCGGTGCTGTGCTTGCTGCAAGATGATGATGCACGACCAAGTTTGAGGCAGTGGGGTGGCAGATTTTTGCGCAATCCACTGATGGTCGCCATCACACTGGCGTTGATCGTCAAGGGCATTGGTATTCACCTGCCGGAAGTGGTGCTGCGCTTTGGTGATTATTTCACGCGCATGACTTTGCCACTGGCGCTGCTGTGTACTGGCGCGACGTTTGACCTGCGTGGTGTACTCGGTGCCGATAAGTTGGCGTGGTTGGCGAGCATCGGGCGGATGATTATCTCGCCATTGCTGTTTGTCGGCATTGGTCTGCTGCTCGGTGTGCGCGGTCAAGATTTAGGAATTTTGTTCTTGATGGGGGCTGCGCCTGCGGCAACTGCCGGTTATGTCATGGCAAAGGCGATGGGCGGCAATGATGTGATGGCGGCGAATATCATCGCCATCACCACAGCCGGCGCGTTACTTCTGCTTGCACCGACCATGGCGGTATTGCATATGCTTGGCTGGATGTAACTAGAACAGCGATCATGGCTTTATAGCACGTGCGATGAATGTGATTTTCTCCTTCGCTCGAGCTTGCTTGAAATGAATTCTGACTCTGAATTGTTTCGTGACTACTCTTTATGCTACATTTAATTTAACGAAATGCTAATGTTTGCTGCGCTTCTTTCTTTGAAGCAAGAGCAAAGAAGGCTTTTGATCGTTAGGTTGCAAATGCACCATCATTCACCAGGGAGAAATATTGTATGAAGATCAAACTTTGGCAGCAGATTCTGATTGGTCTGATTCTTGGCGTTATCGTCGGTAGTATCGCAGGGCAAGGTGTTCTAACAGACGAGATTCTTAAACCTATTGGCACGCTGTTTATTAATCTGATCAAAATGCTCGTTATTCCGCTTATTTTCTTTTCTCTGGTGGTTGGGATCATCAGTATGGGCAATGACGTCAAGCGGATTGGGCGTATCGGCGGGGCAACGTTCACTTTATATCTAGTCACTACAGCCTTTGCCATCACTATTGGCTTACTTATTGCCAATTTGCTTTCACCTGGAGATGGGCTTTCCATTCCAATCCCGGAAATTGGTTCGCATGATGGCGAGCAGCCAGGGACGTTACTCGGCAACTTTATGAATACTTTGGTTGGTATTGTGCCTGCTAATCCGATTAGTGCGCTTTCCAGCGGCAGTATTTTGCAAGTGATTTTCTTTGCCGTGATGTTTGGCATTGCGATTAATATCACAGGTGAAAAGGCTGAGCCTTTGCGTGGCTTTTTCAATGCCGGTGCTGAAGTTATGTATACCTTGACCCATATCGTCATGAAAGTTGCGCCTATTGGTGTGTTTGCATTGATGGCATGGGTTGCAGGTAAGTTTGGCCTCAGCGTATTGCTGCCACTGCTCAAGGTGATTATTGCTGTATATATCGCCTGTATTGTTCACGTTTTGATCGTTATCAGTGGTGGCGTCAAATTGTTGGGGCGTTTGTCTCCGGTGCGTTTTCTCAAAGATATGATTGAGCCCTTTAGTTTTGCATTTGTCTCGACCAGTAGCTCTGGTACGTTGCCGTTATCAATTGCTGCGGTGACAGATAAGCTGGGTGTTTCAAAGCGCATCGCCAACTTTGTTTTGCCACTTGGTGCGACGATTAATATGGATGGTACAGCTATCTATCAAGGTGTTTGCGCAGTGTTCATTGCTCAGGCATATGGTATTGATCTCAGTATGGCGCAATATGTCACGATTATCTTTACCTGTACTTTGGCTTCTATTGGTACAGCTGGTGTTCCGGGGGCCGGGTTGATTATGTTGTCAATGGTACTCAGTAGTGCAGGGCTGCCTTTGGACGGATTGGCCATGGTTGCAGGTATTGACCGTATCCTTGACATGGCGCGTACCAGCGTCAATGTACTTGGAGATTGCATGGTAGCGCTGATCATTGGTCGCCGTGAAAATGAGGTTGAAAATACACAAGCTGTTTAAGCCTGAAAAGTAGTTTTGGAATTGTCATGTAACGCTAAAACAATGCGTTATATTCTGTAACTGCTTTATCAATAATCTTCTATCATTGGTTTCAGCTGATGAATAAATAAAAAAGCAGGTGCGTTGAGCACCTGCTTTTTTATTACGCTATAAACGTGGCGAGTTAATTAGCCGGTGTTGCGCAATCCTGCTGCAAGGGCGTTAATTGAGCGTACCAGCGGGTCGTGAATGGCGACTTCGGCGTGTTCATCGCCGTTGTCTTGTGCCCGGCGCAGACGCTTGAGCAGCTCAATTTGGATGAGGTTGATCGGGTCGAGATATGGATCACGCCAGCGCAATGAGGCTGCGAGTTCGGGTTGGTGCGCGAGCAGGCTGTCTTGCTCGAGTAGCTGGTTAAGGCCGTCGAGGGTTTTGCTGTATTCGCCGTCGATAGCGTTCATGACAGTGCTGCGCAGGGCTTCATCGTGGCAGAGCTGGCTGTAGTCGTGCGCGATTGGCAGCTCGGCTTTGGTAAATGCCATCTCTATGTTGCTGATAAAGGCTTCAAAGAATGGCCAGTTGGCAAGCATGTCCTTGAGCAGTGGGCGTTCGTCCTCACTGACCGAATTGAGGGCACTACCAACGCCGTACCATGCGGGCATCATAAAGCGTGCGAGCGACCAGCCAAATACCCACGGAATGGCGCGGATGGTTTGCTTGGTTGGGTTGCCTTTTTTGCGGTGTGCAGGTCGTGAGCCAATATTGAGCAGGCTGATTTCCTTGACTGGTGTGGCTGCGGCAAAGAAGTCATAGAAACCTTCTGTGTGGTCGGTGAGTTGGCGGTAGGCTTCTTCGCCGGTGTTGGCGAGGCGTTCCATGAGTTTTTCGTACTCGGGCAGTGCCGCAGGGGTTGTGGCAAATTGAGTAGCGCTGGCTTTGAGTGCACCGGTGATGCCCATGGTGAGCTCGAATACGGCAGTTTCGGGGTTGGCGTATTTGGCATAAAGCACTTCACCTTGTTCGGTGAATTTGATTTGCCCTTGTAACGTACCCGGAGGTTGCGCTGCGATGGCTTTGTGAGTCGAGCCGCCACCGCGACTGACTGAGCCGCCACGCCCGTGGAAGAGGCGGGTTTTAAGTTTGTGGCGAGTGGCTATTTCGGTGATGTTTTGCTGGGCGCGGTAAAGCTGCCATGCGGAGGTGAGGATGCCGCCGTCTTTGGATGAATCCGAGTAACCGAGCATGATTTCCTGAATGTTACCTTGCTGGTGCAACAGTTCGCGGTAGCCTGCGTTGTCAAACAGAACAGGTAAGATATTATCGATGTTCTTGAGATCCTCGATAGTTTCGAACAGCGGTGCGATTGGTAGCGCAGCAAAAGGTTTGCCTTGTTCGTCGTGGCCAGAAAGGCCAGCGAAACGCATCAGGAAAAGTGCTTCGAGGATGTGGCTGGCGCGGTTGGTCATCGAGATGATGTAGCTGCCGAAGGTTCGCTTGCCAACCAATGCTCGCATGGTGGCAATGGTGCGCATGAGTGCGAGTTGCTCTTGAGTATCTTCGCTGAGATGTTCGGCGTAGAGCAGTGGTGCGCCGGGTTGGGCAATGAGTTTGCTCAGCTCTTCAAGGCGCTGTTCTTCGCTGAGGCTTTCGTAGTCTGGTAAGTTCGGGCAGTGCGCAAAGATATCGGCGATAACTTTGCTGTGGTGCGCGGATTCCTGACGAATATCGAGTGCCGCGAGGTGGAAACCACAGGTTTTGACCAGGCGGATAAGGTCAAGAATGTCGCCATCTGCTTGCTTGGGATCGTGCTCGGCAAGTGCGCTGCGGATTAGGCGTAGGTCAGCGAGTAGTTCATCAGGGTTGTGGTAAGCAAGTAGGGCAGCACGATCGTGTTTGCCGTTATTGCGGATATGCTTGAGGGTATAGCTGATTTTGCTGCCCATCAATCCAAGTAGGCGACGATAGGGTTCGTTGTTGTAGTCGTCAGGGTTGTAATCGTAATACTCGCGGTCAAGCTCGCCATAGTCATTGACGCGATTGCGCACCGCTGGGTCGATGTTGATCAGTGTGTCGCTATAGACGAGCTTTTGGCGTAGTGCTTTGAGGCGCTTTTTGTATTCGCTGAGTATGGTGTGGACGTGCATGTGCACAGCTTGAATGGTGGTTTCGTGAGTGACGAATGGGTTGCCGTCACGGTCGCCACCAATCCATGAACCAAAGCGTAAAAATGCCGGTACGCCGTCACTAGAAATATCGGGGTAGTAGGTGTCGCGGGCGCGTTGGAAATTGCGGTAAATTTGTGGGATAGCATCGAATAAGCTGGTTTTGAAGTAGTGCAGGCCGTTGTTGATTTCATCGTAGACCAGCGGCTTGCGGGTGCGAACTTCATCGGATGACCATAACATGTCAATGGCACTGGCGGTTTCATCAAATGCTTGTTTGTATGCTGCACTGTCGTTTGCTTTATCGGTCAGAGCATCGTTGTCTTGATAGATGCTTTGCAGCAGGTTCATGGTAGTGCGGCGGCGCGCTTCGGTAGGGTGCGCAGTGAATACAGGAATAAAGCGCAGCTGATCGATCAGGGTGCGGATTTGCTCGTTGCTGATATTGTTGTTCTTACACTGCGCAAAGGTATCGCGAAATGAACCTTCCCAATATTGGTCACTGTTTTGGCGCATGACGACGCGCGCTTGGTGCTGTTGGTCCTCTTCGGCGAGGTTGGCGAGAGAAAAATAAGTACTGAAGCCGCGAATGATGTGCTTAATGGTGTCGTTATCGAGCTCGGCAATGGCTTGGTTAAGCTGTGCCCGGCGTTCAGGGTTGGGTTGCATGCGCTCTTCGATAAAGCCCTTGCGCAGATACTCAATGGTATCGAGCGTTTCTTTGCCAGCTTGGCGGGTAATTGCATCGCCGAGCAGTTCGCCGAGTAAACGGATGCGGTCGCGCAGGTTTTGGGCTTGGTCACTCATTAAGGTTCTCCTGAAAGGAAAGAAATTCAACCAAGCATCATAGCGCAAGCAAGGCTGTAATTGAATGGATTTAGCTGCTATCAGCGCAATGATTCGATGTGGTAAAGGTATTTTTATCTACTGGACGTGAATGGCCGAGAAACTGGGGAGAGTTGATCAAATATCAATTAAATTCATGAAGTTGTTATATTTAATAATCATTTGTGTTTGTAACATGTTAACTCTATAATTACTTCCAGTTCATGTAGCAGTCATTTGACTGTTAATGCTTGGTTTTTAATGCGATCAGATGATCGGGAGACGTAATTATGTTAGTGACTTTTTTAATTATGCTGCGTGAGGGCGTCGAAGCGGCGCTGATCGTTGGCATTGTAGCGAGCTTTTTAAAGCAGAGCGGGCATCCGCAGATGATCGCCAAGGTATGGATTGGCGTCGTTTTGGCAGTAGTGCTGTGTGCGCTGTTTGGCTGGGTGATTTATAAGGGAACCGGTGAAATGCCAAAGCAGCAGCAAGGGCTGGTTGCCGGATGTATTGCTTTATTTGCGGTCGGGATGCTGACCTATATGATCTTGTGGATGAAAAAAGCTGCAAGATCGATGAAAAAGCAGCTGCAGGATTCAGTTGAGGCAGCACTTAACCACAGTAAGGGCTACGGCTGGGCATTGGTTGGCATGGCATTTCTCGCCGTAGCACGTGAAGGCATCGAGACGGTATTCTTCCTGCTCGCTATCTTCCAGCAGGGCTACTCTTCTAATATGCCACTTGGCGCGGTGCTCGGGTTGGCGGTGGCGATTGTCATCGGTTGGTTGATTTATGAAGGTGGCGTGCGCATCAATTTGGCGAAGTTTTTCCGCTGGACGGGTATTTTCCTGATTTTCGTTGCCGCAGGCTTATTTGCTGGCGCATTCCGTGGCTTGCATACCGCTGGACTGTGGAATATTGGACAGGAAGTATTGTTTGACTGGTCGCATGTGCTTAGCGAAAACAGTGCATTTGGTGCGTTGATTAGCGGTGTATTTGGTTACAAGGATCATCCGACGGTAAGTGATGTTGTGCTGTATTTTGCTTACTTGATTCCGGTGATGTTCTTGTTCTTGCGTAATAGTAGTCAGAAGCCACCCGCAGCGGTTGCGCAATCTTGATTATAGATATTTTTAGATCTATGTTTAAGGCCACCCTAGGGTGGCCTTTTTTATGAAAAATTCAAAGTAGATGGTCAAGAAAAGTATTGGTAAGGAGAAAATGGCTGAGAAGGGATATGTTTATGTATTGGCTTCTGATCATTGTGAGAGCGTAAAAATTGGCGGTAGCATTTATCCACCTGCCAAAAGGCTGAAGGAAGTTAACCAATCAGAACCGTATAAAAGCCTAGGACCTTGGCAGTTGGTGGATTTTAGAGAGGTCCTTGATTGGCGGAAAGTTGAGTACTTCTTACATTACGCATTTCGAGAGTTGCAAGACCGGGATATTGTCGGCCAAAGAGAATTATTTCGAGTGTCTCTTAAGCGAGTACGAGAAGCTTTATATCAAATTGATGATGAAGTTGTGGTTGCAAAGCCAAAAATAGAAAGGTTGTTCAATGATGTGGATTTTCTCCATTATCTATCCAGGCTATTTGTCCTTTCTGGTTTGACAAATTGGTTAAGTTATCAAGGTGCGTGGACACTGTGTTTGTATCCTTCTACGGAGGGAGGTCGTTATTTCACGATTAATATAGGTTCGCATGAGGTGGCTTTTACTACTTTGGGTCGGCGCGATAAATCCATGGAGCACTTTGTGGTTATGGATAAATTGATTATGGACTTTCCTGAGGTTCTTGAATGGGTTGAAAAACATCAAGGGTTTATTGTTAATAGCCACTATCGGTCTGCTTTAATGCGAGCTGTATCGGTGAGATTTGAAGGAGATTTTAATGATGCCCAAGCTTTTCTAAATCTGACTGGTGTCCGTAGGGCACTTCTTGCCTATTGGCACGATGGGCTATTTACCATGCAAGCTAGAAATAGCTTCAGTGTTTACGCAAAATCACATAACTACAATGCTGTGGCTGAGCTGGCTCAGTTTGTCCGTGATCAGGGCTACTGAGCCAGTCATCTTTTATAAGCTAGCAGTTAATCCCCATCGGCTTCGAGGATTTTTGCCATGACCGGCAATGCTTGAATAAGGTTGCTGTAGTAGCTGGTTTGCAGGTCATTGGTGGTGTCGTAAAGTGGTCTGGTTGCTTCAGTATTAAAGTCAAAGCCAGGTTTATTGAGTTTGATGGTTTGCTGCTGCGCTTGTGTGAGCAGTTGTTGGCTAGCGGTGAGTTGCTTTTCGGCGTCATAGAATGCTGCGAGCTGACGGAAGTTCGGGTATTCCTGCTCACCAATCAGTTGGTTCTGCGTCTCAAAAATAGCGCCAATGGCGGTTAGGCTTAAGCCACTGAGGTGGTATTCAGCGCGGCTTGGATCTGGGCGTCCTGCGTATTTTTTGGTTAGGCCAGCTGGGTCGCCAATGCGCCAGTCTTTGGTTTTGAAGGTCTGGCTGGCGAGTGCGTTGGCAAGTAGGGAGAGCGCTTTGCTTGGCTCGTTGATAAAGTCTTCCCGGTGTGTTTTGTAGGTGTCATCAATTTTATTCAGTCCGTCACAGATGTGGCTGATGATAACGGGAGAGAGTGCTAGCTGGCGCGCGTTAAGCTCGTCGTTTTGATAAAGGACGATTTGCAATGCGTTGATGGTCTTTGATTGATTGCTGAATAATGCCGTTTTTGGATCACTACTACTGCGTAAAATTCTTTCCATTTTCTTGTTGAAATCGCCTTTCCCGACGTGGAAAGTGTCTATGTAATATTGTGGGTAGTCGATGGCAGCTTCGTCCAAATCTCCGGCGATGTAAGTAGATTGTACGGCTGCCCAGCCGGTTACGAGATTCTTAAATGCATCGTCAATGGCTTTGCTGCGCTTGCCTGGCGTGGCTTGTTGGATTTGAGTTTCCATGTCCTGGCAGACGGCAACGGCATTATCGGCATTTTTTTGAATGATATTGTCGTAAATGGACGCTAGTGCTTCACCTTGTTGTTGGTTGGGATCTTTGATGAATAAAGCCAGTGCGGCGAGACCAATCAGTGCGGCGATAATGAGCAATTTTTTCATATTGATTCTCGAGTTGGCGAAGTGTTTGTTAATAAGGGGTAATATTATAAGTCATCACCTGAAGATTAAAAATCATTTTTGTTTATCGTTTGGATATTCTTGTCAGCTGTGATGAGGTGAGATTGCTATTCTGATAAACTATTGCAACTTAATTTCAGTACATCGGAGTCGTTGTCAATGAGTCATTCTTTTAAAGAGGAAGCACTGCGCTTTCACCGCTATCCCACAGCCGGTAAAATTTCGGTTGTTCCAACTAAAACACTGGATAACCAGCGTGATTTGTCGTTGGCGTATTCGCCGGGCGTAGCGTATGCCTGTGAGGCGATCGAAGAAGACCCATTACAAGCGGACTACCTGACTGCACGTGGTAATTTGGTTGCAGTTATCTCTAATGGTACAGCGGTGCTTGGTCTCGGTAACATCGGTGCGCTAGCTGGTAAGCCGGTCATGGAAGGCAAGGGTGTATTGTTCAAGAAATTCGCTGGTATTGATGTATTTGATATTGAGGTGAATGAAACTGATCCAGATAAATTCATCGAGATCGTTGCCAGCCTAGAGCCGACGTTCGGTGGTATTAACTTGGAAGATATTAAAGCGCCGGAGTGTTTTGAGATCGAGACACGCCTCAAAGAGCGTATGAATATTCCCGTGTTTCACGACGACCAGCACGGTACGGCAATTATTGCTTCCGCTGCTTTGATCAATGCATTGCGTATTCAGAAGAAGGAAATTAGCGAGGTTAAAGTCGTTGCTTCTGGCGCAGGTGCGGCTGGTATGGCATGCCTCGAGATGTTTATCGTGCTTGGGGTTAAGCGTGAAAATATCGTGGTTTGTGATTCTAAAGGGCCGATTTATGAAGGTCGTGAAGGCAAGCTTGATGGTAAAAAAGCCGAGTTTGTGAGCAATACCAGTGCGCGTTCGCTTGCTGATGCATTGGTTGGTGCTGATGTATTCCTCGGTGTGTCTAAGGCAGGCGTTGTTAATCAGGATATGGTTAAGTCGATGGCGAAGCAGCCACTGATTCTTGCCCTTGCTAACCCTGATCCAGAAATTCGCCCTGAAGACGTACACGCAGTGCGTGACGATGCCATTGTTGCGACCGGTCGTTCGGATTTCCCGAATCAGGTCAATAATGTTCTTTGCTTCCCGTATTTGTTCCGTGGTGCGCTTGATGTTGGCGCGACAGAGATCAACGATGCAATGAAAATGGCTGCGTGTTATGCATTGGCTGATTTGGCCAAATCACCAGCTGGGGAAGAAGTTATTGCTGCTTATGGTGGCCACCGTTTGGTCTATGGTAAAGAGTATGTTATTCCCAAGCCATTTGATCCTCGTTTGATTTCAACGCTTCCGGTAGCTGTTGCAAAGGCGGCAATGGAAAGTGGTGCGGCACGTCGTCCGATCAAAGATTTGGACGCCTATCGCGAGAAGCTTGAAAGTCTGTTTAACCGCAGCGGCTTCGTGATGAAGCCAATCATTGATCAAGCGCGCGAAAATCCGCTTAAAGTTGTCTTTGCCGAAGGTGAGGATCTGCGTGTGCTGCGCGCGGTGTACGCCTGTGTGCAAGAGGGAATTTGTAAGCCGATTGTGATTGGTCGCCGTGATACTATTTTGCAGCGCCTGGAGCAGAACAACATCATCCTCGATTTCGAGAACGATGTTGAGCTGATTGAACCGATGAACAATCCATATTATGCCGAGTGTTATCAGGGCTATCACAAATTGCGTGGGCGTGATGGTGTCACCGAACAAGATGCGCGTATTCATATCAATACGCGTCCGACCACTCTTGGCGCAATGCTGGTTAAGCTCGGCTACGCTGATACTATGCTTTGTGGCTTGACAGGGCGGTATGAGCGTCATTTGCGTCGTGTATGTGGCATTTTTGGCACGATTAAAGGTATGCATGAGCCAGCTGCTATGGAAATGATGGTCTCATCAAAAGGTACAATTTTCATCACTGATACGCATATCCATAAGCGCCCAGATGCGAAAGCAATTACCGAGATCACTTTGCAGGCTGCACAAACGATGGAGCGCTTAGGTATAGAGCCACGCGCTGCATTGCTCTCGCACTCTAATTTTGGCTCAAGTGATGATGCCAGTGCGCGTGTAATGCGCGATGCGCTGCCGATGATTCGCGCCGCTGCGCCGGATTTGATCGTTGAGGGTGAGATGCATGCTGATACTGCTCTGGCTGATGAGATCCGTGCAGGATTATTGCCACAAGGTGGTGTGGACGTGAATGCAAACCTGTTGGTCATGCCTAATATTGAAGCAGCAAACATCAGTTATAACCTGATGAAAGTCGTCTCCGACGGTAGCGTCATTGGCCCAATCATGATGGGCTTGCGTCGTCCTGTCGAAATCCTCACCTCCAGCGCTACGGCTCGCCGTATCATAAATATGGCAGCAATTGCTGTGGTTGAAACCCAGCATTACTACGAACGAGCCAAGCAACATATTCAAGACGGTGATATTGAATGAGTAATGTAACTACTATTCGTTTAGCAGACTACCAGCCACCGGCATTTAGCGTCGGTGAGCACAATTTGCGCTTTGTCCTTGAAGACGGCAAGGCGCAAGTACATCACGAACAAACCTTGACCCGCGAACAGGCAGGTGCACCATTAGTCCTTAATGGTGAGGCGCTGAAGGTCATTAGTATTGCTATTGACGGCAATCCTTTGCCTGATGATGGCTGGCAATACGAAGATGCCAAGCTGACTATTGCTGATGTGCCAGATCAATTCACTTTAAAAACGGTGGTTGAGATTGATGCAGATAGCAATAAAGAGCTTTCCGGCCTTTACCGCTCTAACGGCGTGTACTGCACCCAATGCGAAGCGGAAGGTTTCCGCCGCATTTCCTTTGCACTTGACCGGCCTGATGTCCTCGCCACTTATCGCGTGCGCATCGAAGCAGATAAGGCAACTTGCCCGATTCTGCTCTCAAATGGCGATTTACTCGGGTCCGGCGATTTGGACGACGATTGCCACTACGCAGAATGGCATGATCCGCACCCCAAGCCGAGCTATTTGTTTGCCTTGGTCGCTGGTGATTTGGGTGAAGTACAGCGTAGCATCACCACACCACATGGTCATGACATTGACCTGCGCATTTATACCGAACACGCCTTTATTGACCAGACTGATTTTGCGATGCAGGCACTTGTGGACTCAATCCATTGGGACGAGCAGCGTTTTAATCTCGACTACGATCTTGGGCGCTTTAACATCGTCGCGGTTAGCGATTTCAACATGGGCGCGATGGAGAACAAAAGCCTCAATGTGTTCAACACGCGCTACGTTTTAGGCGATATTGAAACCGCCACCGACAGCGATTTCCACGGTATTGAATCGGTCATCGGTCATGAGTATTTTCACAACTGGACCGGCAACCGCATCACTTGCCGCGATTGGTTCCAGCTGAGCCTCAAAGAAGGCCTGACCGTATTCCGCGACCAGGAGTTTTCCGGTGATCAGGGTGAAGCCGCACTTGAGCGTATTGCTAACGTCAATCTTCTGCGCCGAGTGCAGTTTGCCGAGGATGCCAGCCCAATGTCGCACCCGGTTCAGCCGCAGGAATATGCCGCAATTGATAACTTCTACACCGTCACCGTGTACGAAAAGGGTGCTGAACTGATCCGTATGTACCACACCATCATCGGTGAAGAAGGCTTCCAGAAAGGCATGAAGCTCTACGTTGAGCGCCACGATGGACAAGCTGTGCGTATCGAAGAATTTGCCAAGTGCATGGAAGATGCATCTGGTTATCCGTTCAGTGAACAATTCTTTAAATGGTATACCAGCAAAGGCACGCCGTACGTCCAATTTACCAGTGACTACAACGCCGACAGCCGTACTTTGACCCTACATGCCAAGCAGGACGTCAAGCGCCTGACGCCTGCTGAGCCGCTGGTTATCCCTGTGCGTTTGTCATTGATGAACCAAGATGGTGAGCACTACGCCTTTGACGACAGCGAGCAAGAATATTTGTGGTTGCTCAACGAAGCCGAAGAAAGCCTTGAATTCCACGATGTTGATAGCGGCTGGATGCCGGTGTGGATGCATGGCTTTACCGCGCCAATTTACTACGACTACGACTACAGCGACGACGACCTCGTGCGCATTGCCTTGCACGGCATTGACGGCTTTGCGCGCTTTGAGGCGATGCAGACTTGCTACCGCCGCCTGTTTTCTGCGGCACTCGCAGGCAACGATGATGCTTATCGCCCACGCCTTGCCCGCGTTACTACCTTGCTCAAGGACATCCTTGCGCACGAACAGCGTAGTGCCGGTGAAAAAGCCCTGTTACTCGACGTACCAACAGCGGCATCATTGATGAACGAGCTTGATCCGCCACTTGATATGGACGCCATCCTCGCCGCCGACAAGCGCTTGGGTGACGACATTTCGGCTGGTATTGCTGACGCCGCTGATGCTTGGTTGCAGCAGGATGATACTAAGACTCAGCCGGAATACAGTGTTGCCGATGCACAAATCCGTCGCCTGCGCGGCGTCCTCATGCAGCACCTTGCCAAAGCCGACGACGGCAAATGGCACAGCCGCTTTGCCGAAGCCTACCAGCAATCGCGCAACATGACCGAGCGCATGAGTGCCATGAACGCACTCAATCAGTGCCACGACCAAGCGCGTATGGATGCATTGGCAGACTTTGCCGAGCGCTTTGCTGAATATCCGCTGGTGATGGACAAATGGTACGCCTTACAAGCCTCGGCAGACGATAACGGTGCACTTGAGCGTATCCGTCGTCTGAGCGAAAGCAAAGGGTTTGTTATCACCAATCCGAACCGCTTCCGCTCGCTGGTTGGCGCCTTTGCGCAGAATCTTAAGCTGTTCCATGCCAAAGACGGCAGCGGCTATGCTTTTGTCGCAGATCAAATTCGCCGCGTGTTGACCATCAATCCACAGCTTTCCGCACGTATGCTCAACCTGTTCGCAATTGCTTCACGCCTTGACCAAGGCCGCCAGCAGCAAATCCGCGAGCAGCTGGAAAGCTTGCTTGCTGTTGATGGTATCAGTGTTGATGCGCGCGAAGTGATTGATCGCATCATCAGTGGGCTGTCATGACTTTGCTACGTCCACAATGGCTGCCCGGTCAGGCGGAATATCCTGACAGCAGCGCCCGTGAGTTGATCGAGCGTGCTTACGACCTCGCCAACGACACGGGCAACATTGCGGACGATCAGCAAACCCAATGGTTGATTCAATCGCTGCGTGGTTTGCACGGCGATGCAACTTTAGTTGCAGCTGGGCTGTTGGTCAGCGTGTGGCGCAGTGGCAAAGTCGATGCCGAGCGTATTGACAATGACGTCTCGCCAAAAGTCACCGGGGTGCTCAAAGCCCTTGATGACCTCGCGCTGATTGACGCCTTGCACGAGCAGGAAAAAAGCGACCTCGAACAACTGCGCAAAATGTTGCTCGCGATGGCGAGCGACATGCGTGCGGTGATACTCAAGCTCGCCTTGCAGACTGTCGCCATCCGCAGTGCAGGGCGCTATTCGCTTGCCGACCAGCAGCGCTTGGCTTTGCAGACCCGCGATCTATTCGCGCCGCTTGCTAACCGCCTCGGTATTGCACAACTCAAATGGGAACTCGAAGATCGCGCTCTGCGCATCCTCGAACCCGATATCTATCAGGAACTTGCCAACGCACTCGAAGAGCGTCGAGTTGACCGTGAGCGCTATATCACGCGAATTATCGCGATCTTGCGTCAGAAAATGGCGGAAGCCGGGATCGGTGCAAATAAAATTTACGGCCGCGTTAAGCATATCAACAGTATTTATCTGAAAATGAAGCGCAAGAATTTGCGCTTTGAGCAGGTTAATGACGTACGCGCGGTGCGGGTTGAAGTCGAGACCGAAGAAGAGTGCTACCAAGTGCTTTCGATCGTCAATGACATGTGGCAACCTATCCCTGAAGAATTTGACGACTACATCGCGCACCCGAAAGCGAACGGCTATCAATCTTTACACACTTCATTAATCGGACCGGAAGATCGTGTGCTGGAAGTGCAAATCCGCACGCGCAAAATGCACGAGCACGCCGAACTTGGTGTTGCTGCGCACTGGATATATAAAGAAAAAGGCGTGCGTCACTCACGCCAATTCGAGCAGCAAATTGAATGGTTGCGCCGTATGCTCGATGGCTCGGGCGATGCCGCGCGTGGTGACGTCGTCTTCGATCAATTCAAAAACGAAGCCTTCCGCGACCGCGTCTATGCCGTCTCGCCTCAGGGTAAAGTCGTCGATTTACCTGAAAGTGCGACGCCACTCGATTTTGCCTACCACATTCATACCAACCTCGGTCACCGCTGTCGTGGCGCAAAAATCAACGGCAAAATCGTCCCGTTAACCACGGCGCTAAAAAATGGCGACACCGTAGAAATTCTTACTCACAAAGAACCCAATCCTAGCCGCGACTGGCTTAATGACCATCTCGGCTATCTACAAAGCGCACGCTCGAAAGCCAAAGTGCGTAGCTATTTTAAAAAGCTTGAAAAAGAAAGCAGTGTCATTGCTGGGCAAGAGATGTTCGATCGCGAATGTAAACGCCTTGGCATCACTGCTATACCGGAAGATGTCGTCGCACTCGCCAAGCAATTCAACGTCACGAGTCCGCAGGATTTGTTTGCGCGCATTGGCTTTGGTGAAGTTGGCGTACTTACCGTTGTGCATGACCTTGCGGAAAAGCACGCTGCAAAACGGCAAAGCGAGCAGCCTAGCCTTGATGAGCGTCTGGCTCGCATTCCACTCAAAGCGTCAAAGCGCAATAAAAGTAGCAGCATTGAAGTAAATGGTGTTGATGACCTGATGGTTAATTTTGCCAGCTGCTGCCAGCCATTGCCGCCAGTTGACATCACTGGCTTTATCACCCAAGGGCGTGGCATAAATATTCACCGCAGCGATTGCCAGAATTTACAACACCTCGCCAATGCACACCCTGAACGCATTATCGACGTGCATTGGCAGGCTGATGTCGCTGGGGTATATACCCTTGATATCGCTATCGAAGCACATGACCGCATACATCTGCTGCGAGACATCACGCAAATTTTTGCCAATGAAAAAGTCACCATCACCAACGTCAATATGGGACACGATGACCGCCAGCGCCTATCTGGCACTTTCACCCTTGAAGTCGCTGACATGGCGCAGCTCTCGCGCGTCATCGACCGAGTCAGCCAAGTCAAAGACGTCAACAGTGTCCGCCGCGTTACCCGGTAGGAATTTAATAGACATACAGAAGTGATGCTATTGATCCACCCACGCTGCTTCTATGCTTCATGAGGATAATAATGGTTCAAGAGTATTTATAAGGCCTTGAGTAAGCTTTATAAATACTCGGAATTAGCTAAGATTTATCTCTAATTGGTTAGCCTTAACTTGAATGATAGCAATGTCTTTGTCTATGTACAGGAAGTGTATGTTTTGCTTAATTAATCAACAAAAAGACAATAATAATTGCTATTTATCATGGCTGTCTGTACAATTGTTAACCTTTTGCAATATTGTTATATAAGTTTCTAAAAAAATATAATAATTTCATATAGGTTCTATTAATGAATAATAAACATTTTCCGCTCAATAAAATGAGTGCCGCCATATTATTTTCCCTTGGAGTGATGAGTGTGTCCTCAGTAGCCGAAGCTAGCTATAAGCTTGGTGAGGGTGCCACGATAACAGTAGGGGCATTAGAAAGTATTGACCGCACAGATGTTATTGACGGGCATTTAGAAGATGACCCGAAAGACACCAATGCAACACAAGGTGTCCGTAATCGTTCAGGTAATGCCGTTCGGGTTATCTGGTACGGCAACCCTGCGCAAACAAATGTAGTCAACGAAGGTGCTATTCACGGCAAGTTTGAGTTTACCGGTGGTGAAGTCGTTGTAGACGATGAAAATGATGAAGCAGCAAAATGGCATAATGAAAATGCATCTGCTTTTTCCGATGGTCAAGGTAATGGTGTGGATGCATATGGCTGGACATCACGTAATAACTCCAATGATGTCAATTATAGTATCGATACCATAAAGAATCAGGGAACGATTACCGGTGAAGGCCTGCTCAAAGGTGGAGAAAGTGAAAAAAAGAGCTTTCTGTTCAGCAATGGCTCAGGTAACGGCATTGCACTTTTCTCACAAACAGAATATGGCAGCGAAATCAGTTTTGCCACGGGTAGTGCTGTTTCTGGAGGAAGTGGTGCACGTGTAGCAAAGGTGCGCAGCGCGCGTAGTGCTCCTGCAAGCATGGTGAGAGCGCTTAACGATAACACCAACTTACATGGCAAGTCGATTGATATCAATCTGAATGAGTTGGATAATGAGGGTGTACTACGTGGCGATATTGCGCTCAAGGGTAATACGAAAAAAAATGGTACGCCACAAAGCGCTCAGTATTTCCCTTCGGTTTCTTTCGGGTCAGGTAATGGTGCTAGCTTATTCGGCTATGTTTACACACCTGATCAATATACCTATTCACAAAGCAAAACAAATACGGTCACGCTCGAAAAACTTTCCAACACGGGCTGGATGTCGGGTAATGCACTTGTAGCTGGAGGTGCCAACCTTCATCCTAGCGTATTGGGCTGGAGCCATACTCGCAGCAAGGATACTGGTAATGGTTTATCGCTTGCGACAACTACTTTACGTAGAGCCAAGCATGCTACAAGTACACATCTTGGTGATGTTGAAAATAGTGGACGTATTTTAGGCTCATTGGTATCTAAAGCAGAAAAAAATGACTTTGTACCCAATACCAGTACGGGCAATTACCTCAATATTATTGATTCATCTGTAGAAGCTAAAGGCAGTGGTAATGGTATTAACGTCCGTACGGTGACAGAAAGCTCAAGTCCAAGCTCTAAAGTGAAGCTGGACTCTCTGAAAAATAGTGGTCGTATTGCAGGCGCTGCGTCGTTGAAAGCAGCAGAAACAGGTGTAGATAAAATCAATGTTAATGCTTACGGTGTAGGTGATGGTGTATCTGTATTCTTGAAAACAGATATTGGTGGCGATGACGAAGTGAGTATTGGCTCAGTCGATAACAGTGGCATCATTTCAGGAGATTTGTATACCAAAGCTGGTACTACTCTCAATACCAATAAGGCAGCTGATGGAGCACTAGTGCATCCTGATGAAGAAGTCATGCTGTTTGTTACAACACGAGCATATGGGCTAAACTCGTTTGCCGCTACTGATCAGACACCAGATAGACCTGATAATGCTTATGCGCCTAAAGGCTGGGATAATCGCAGTGGTGTTGTTCGAAGTACGGATGCAAAGACCACAGTCTATGGTGGTGGTAATGGTATTTCCCTATTTAGTGGTAAAAAGTCAACCGGGGGAGTTAAGCCGAAGCTTGGTGATATTAATAATAATGGTGTGATCAGTGGGTATAGCCGCATGATCCATGGCTATGGTGCTGATGGTTATGCTCGTGCCGATTTTCTGGGTACGGGAACAGGTATTGCTGTGAATGGGAAAATGACGGGTGGTATTACCAACACCGGCATTATTTCAGGTAACCAGACTGCGCTTTTAGCGCTTGGTGAAATTGCTAATCGATATGGTAGTTATGACTTCAATCCTGGATATGAGCAAGACATTAATAACTATGGCTTGATGGCTGGCATACTAATTGCGGGTAATTATGATAGAAGTTTTAGTGGTAATACTGAAAAACAAAGCTATCGCTATTTTGGTTTAGAAGACGTAAAGGACGAAGATAATCCGCTTAATAACCACGGTACATTAGTCTATTTGAAAAGAGGGCTGGTCAAGAAACCGAACGCATCATTTTATGATAATAAGCTAAAACGCAATAAAGATGCCGAAAGCATTGATAAAATTATTGTCGCTCCAGACGGTGAATCAACGATTAATGGCAAAACATATCAAGTTATTAATGCACCGTTAAAAGCTACTGGAAAAGACAGTGAACTGGTTGCGAAAGAAGCCTATACCAATACCATTATCAATGGCGTTGGTGTCGAAAATGCTGCTTTAATTGCGAATCAGGATTTGGCGCTGGAAGGCAGTATCGTCAATGGTTTTGTTAATGCCATTAAACTGGCTGATGAAGCGAAATTGACCGTTGATGATTCTGTGATCAACAGCAATGGCTTTAAGGTGCGCATCAGTGATAGTACTCAAGAGAAGGGCTATATCGAAAAAGATCCATATGCGATTACTGGTGCGGCTGATAAAAACAAAACACTACTGTTGAAAAATAATGCGACTATTAATGGTGATGTTGCACTTAATGGAGGCGATAATACGGTCATTATTTCTGATGAGACAGTACGTCTTAATGGTAAGGATTTTAATGTTGGCACAGGAAGCAACACGCTACAATTTGGTGAAGTGGTTGATCGTAGTAGTGACGAGACGATCACGCTCTATCAGCCATTCAGTGGCAATATTGATCGTTTGATCGTTAATAAGCCAACTGCTATTCATCAAAATGAAACTGGTATTGATGCGGTACACAATGCAGAACTGAATAGTAGACTGGATTATTATGGTGATTACGCCATGAATAGCGGTGATAGCCTTGTTATTGGTATTGCTGGAAAGGATGAGAATGAGCATGGTCAGCTCCATGTCATCGGTGGCTCAGCTGATATTAGTAATGGTAAGTTGTCAGTACAAGTAGAAGAGCTGGCAAAAAGTGCACTGGTTAAGGATGATAAAGTGCTAAATGTTGTCAAGGTTGACGATATTGCCGTACGTAACGTTGAGCATAACGAGCCTACGGCTGGTGAAGATGGCACGACGACGCATCCTTATAAAGTCATTGGTCAATTCCAGTCATTTGAGGATGACAGTACGTTGTTTGACTTTACGCCTGAATACGAAGATCATGCTGTCCACCTCAAGGTAGGTACAACTGGTGATACGACTGGTGGTTCAACTGGTGGTTCAACTGGTGGTTCAACTGGTGGTTCAACTGGTGGTTCAACTGGTGGTTCAACTGGTGGTTCAACTGGTGGTTCAACTGGTGGTTCAACTGGTGGTTCAACTGGTGATACAACTGGTGATACAACTGGTGATACAACTGGTGATACAACTGGTGATACAACTGGTGATACAACTGGTGGAGATCCTTTAATTGTCGATATCATAAAAAGTAGTGACCATGCTGATTTAAGTGATGCTGCAATGGCTATCAATAGTTCTCTGAAGGAAAATTCAACAAGTGAATTTGCTCGTAAGTTCTGGGCGTTAAATAGTAGAGAAGCTGTTAAAGTCGCTGTAGCTGAGTCCGTACCACTGTTCACCGGTGCTACCAGTAATATCGCATCTGATGTCATTGATAAGAGCCGGTTTGCTTTTGCTGACCATCGCCTGAATGATGTAGATTCACCTAATATTTGGGCTGATATTGGCGCCAGTAACAGTAGACAAAAAGGTGGTCATGGCCGATCAGGTTATGAAAATAATAGTCAGAACCTATATGTGGGTGCCAACAAATTTATCGATAATGGTATGGGGCTTGGTGTGTTAGTCGGCTATAACAATAGCGATATTGAGAGCCGTGATTTTGCTGCAAATGCTAAGGCAAAAATGAAAACCTTCAATATTGCGGCTTATGGCTCTATACCAATGAATGATAGGTTTGGTGCGGATTTTGAGCTTGGTTATGCGCATAGTTCAGTTGATGGCAAACGTTTTATTTCATTTACTAGCCCTGCACGTATCGCAACATCTGATTTTGGCATTAATACAGGTTATGCTAGTGCAGGTGCTCATTACCGCTTTGGCACTGATGATCGTATTGTTGAGCCTTTCGTGCGTTCTGACTTGGTGGTTAATAAGCGTGATGGTTACCATGAGTATGGCGCAGGTGCGCTTAATCTCATCATCGATCCGAAAACTCAGACTAACTTGGCACTGGAAACAGGCGTGCAAGTTGCCTATAAGCTAGGTCAACAATTCACCTTAAAAGGACGTGCTGCTATCGCTTATGACGTGATGGATACGCAGTCAGAAGTAGTTGCAGTCCATGAGGAAGGAGCTTCTCGTAAATTTACGAGTTATGCAGCTGATAGAGGTCGAGTCCAAGGTAGTTTGAGCTTTGAGGCGGGTTATCAGATAGCACCAAGCGCTAAGATTTCGGCACACTATCAAGGTAAAGTACGCAAAGGGTTGAGTGACCATAATTTGGGGCTGAACATTCGTGTTGATTTCTAAAAAGCATGGTATCTAAAATTATGGCCGGGCATTGTGCTCGGCCATTTTTGTATATATCTCTTGTTATCAGGTTGAAGTTTTATGAATGAATTAGTGAGATTACAAGGTCAGACCATGGGCTCTCCGTGGCAAATACAGATTGCCCATACTATAGCGAAAGATGATCAAAAGGTTATTCGTGATAGTGTTGAATTGCTGCTGCGGATGATCAACGGACGGATGTCTCTTCATCAAGAGACATCTGAAATCTGCGCTTTTAATGCTTATCGAGGGACAGATATCATCCTTATTAGTCCCGAAATGCGTTATGTCGTCTCTAAGGCACTAACGATCTGCGCTGAAACAGATGGCGTATATGACATTACAATTGCACCACTGGTTGATATCTGGGGGTTTGGAGCGCATCAAATCAGCCACTACCCTGAGCATGATGCTGTTACTGCGGCACTCCAAAAAGTTGGTTATCATTATTTACATTTGAATGAGCGCGGATTGTCGAAGGATAATCCCGAAGTCAGCATCGATTTGAGCTCCATAGCAAAAGGCTATGGTGTTGATAAGCTGGCCCAGCTTATTGAGCAATTTGGTTACCATAATTATATGGTGGATATTGGTGGTGAAATACGACTTAGTGGCGATTGCTATGGTCAGCCATGGAAGGTAGCGATTGAATATCCTCAGTGGGATGGTGGCACCTTTAATGAAGTCATGGCATTTAGTGGTATATCGCGAGCAGTAGCAACCTCTGGAAGTTATCGTAATTACTCACGCCTCGACAATGGATTTGCAGCTCATGAGATTGACGCTAAAACTGGCTATACCAAAGCTTCTCATCTACTGTCAGTGACTGTACTGGCTGATGACTGTATGAGCGCGGATGGTTATGCAACAGCCCTCTATCTTCTTGGTGATGATGCACGTTCATTTGCAGAGCAAAATCGCATAGCAGCGGTACTGATGATTGAAGATGAAAAGCAAGCTCAAGGTTATCGTCTGGAAATAACAACGTCACTACAAAAAATGCTTTCGTGAGGTATGGCGTGTGGTTATGTACTTTAGATGAGGCTTATACACGTCAGTCCTTTATTGGTTGGTAGCGGTATCAGCCTTTCCCATCAGTATAAATTAGATGCCCTTTAAAAAAGCCTACATTGTCACCATAATCTCTTATACCAAGAAACGTAATCAAAGGATTTACCATGACTGATTTTTCGTCAAACCCGCTTTACCATCCCCCCGCAGCGCCGGATTTTGCCGCGCTCAAGCCTGAGCATGCGAATGCGATTGCCGCGATCATTGAAGAGAACCGTCAGGCGCTCGATGTGTTACTCGGGCAAAGCAATTTCACTTGGGATAACCTGATGCAGCCTTTGGAGCGCATGGACGACCGCCTGTCGCGCGCATTTTCACCCATCGGGCATTTACAAGGCGTGAATAGCACCGACGAATGGCGCGCCGCGTACGAGCAGACTTTACCGGTACTGTCCGAATACGGCACGGACATGGCACAGCATCGCGGCTTGTACGAAGCGATTAAGTCTATCCGCGATGGTCATGAATACAACTCGCTTGATGCGGTCAAACAGAAAGTCATCGATGACGCGATTGAGGACTTTGAGCGCAGTGGTGTGGTATTGCCCGATGAAGACAAAGCCGAGTTCAAAAAGATGAGCCTGCGCCTGTCCGAGCTCTCGACCCAATACGCCAATAACGTCCTCGACGCGACCAACGCATGGCACAAGCTGATTACTGACGAAGAAGAGCTTGAGGGCTTGCCCGCGAGTGCCAAAGCGCTGATGGCAGACCTTGCCAAGCAGAACGATCAGCACGGCTGGCGCGTGACCCTTGATGCACCGGTTGTTATCCCTGTCCTGACCTACGCCGACAACCGTGGACTGCGCGGTGAAGTGTACGCCGCCTACAATGCACGCGCCTCGGAATTTGCCGACGAAGGGCGCTATGACAACGCCGCCATCATCCGTGAAATCCTCGAACTGCGCGAGAAAAAGGCCAAGATGCTTGGCTTTGCCGATTATGCGGCGCTGTCAGCCGACAGCAAAATGGCGAAAAACAACGACACCGTGCTGAGTTTCCTCGACGACTTGGTGAAATCGAGCAAAGCTGCCGGTGAAGCAGACATGGCCGCACTGCGCGAATTTGCCGCCGCCGAACTCGATTTACAGGACTTGCAGCCGTGGGACGTTGGCTATGCGTCGGAAAAACTGCGCCAGCAAAAGTATGCCTTGTCACAGGAAGACTTGCGTCCGTATTTCCCCGTATCCAAGGTACTCGAAGGGCTGTTCGCGATTACCGAGCGCCTGTTTGGCGCACGCTTCAAGCCTAATAATGAATTGAGCACATGGCATAAAGACGTCCTCGCGTTTGACGTGATTAACAAAGACGATGAAGTACAGGCGCGCTTCTATCTTGACCTTTACGCGCGTGCGAAAAAGCGCGGCGGTGCGTGGATGGACGGTGCCGTGCAGCGCTTCCGCGATGAAGGCAAACTGCAATTACCGGTTGCCTATCTGGTGTGCAACTTTACTCCGCCGGTCGGTGACGAAGAAGCGTACCTGACCCACGACGAAGTCACCACGCTGTTCCACGAATTTGGTCACGGCCTGCACCACATGCTCACGGAAATCGACGTTTATTCCGTGTCCGGTATCAGCGGCGTGGAATGGGACGCGGTCGAGCAGCCGAGCCAGTTCATGGAAAACTTCTGCTATACCCACGAAGCACTTGATGCACTGACCCGCCACAAGGAAACAGGCGAAAAATTACCTGATGAGTTGTTCGACAAACTGATTGCGGCGAAAAACTTCCAGTCGGCAATGGCGATGCTGCGCCAGTTGGAATTCTCGCTGTTTGATTACCGCCTGCACACCGCTGCTTCCAGTGGCAAAGACGTGCTGGACGTACTCAATAGTGTGCGCAGTGAAGTGTCGGTCACGCCATCGTACGAGAAAAACCGCTTCCCGATGCAGTTCTCGCACATCTTTGCTGGCGGTTACGCTGCAGGGTATTACAGCTACAAGTGGGCGGAAGTGCTTTCAGCGGACAGTTTCAGTGCGTTCGAGGAAGAGGGCGTCTTCAACCCTGAAACCGGCGCACGCTTCCGCGATGAAATTCTTGCAGTTGGCGGCTCGCGTCCGTCGATGGACAGCTTTGTCGCTTTCCGCGGCCGTGAACCGAAAGTTGATGCTTTGCTCA
Source organism: Cardiobacteriaceae bacterium TAE3-ERU3 (assembly GCA_019218315.1). NCBI lineage: Bacteria > Pseudomonadati > Pseudomonadota > Gammaproteobacteria > Cardiobacteriales > Cardiobacteriaceae > Cardiobacteriaceae bacterium TAE3-ERU3. The sequence continues at coordinate 109,236 of JAHUUI010000006.1, forward strand.
AGCACAGCGGCATTGCACAGTGAGATGCTGTGCTGTAGCGGGGCTGGTCACAGTATTATCAGCGACCAGTCTTGCTGCTCTTGAAAATCATCCCGCAGATCACTCGGCAAACCAGCCGTGGATTGCATTTGCAGAGGATGATAACGGGGAGACCCGTGTCGGCTTCAAGGATGCACACGGCAATGTCACCATCGAACCGCACTTTTCGCCCATGATCAGCGCGGTTGCTTTTTCGGATCTGATTGGTTTTATCGAGTTTGATGGAAAAAGTGCCAAAAGCGGCATTCTGCTCAAGGATGGACGCGAATTACCATACAAACCTTTCCTGTTTGATGCATTGCCCGATTGCGAGCACGAAGGCTATATTCGTGCTTATGGTGAAGAGGGCATGCTTGGTATGCTTGATCGTGATGGTCAGTGGGCAATAGCGCCACGCTACAATCATCTTGGCATCATGGAAAATGGCACCAGCCTTGCGCTGTCTGGCGCGACCCGATACAGCGATGGTGAGCATTCTTATTGGAGTGGCGGCAAGCATCAGCTACTCGATCAGCATGGCAACGTACTGATTGACGATTTCTACGATGCCGGTATCAGCATAAATTGGCACTCATTACGCAAAACAGAGTCCGAACCTGATATTCAAGCGCCGTGGCGAAGCTGGCAGGGTACGGATGGCTATTTTTACAGTGCCATAGATAATGACCGCGATTTCGGTCAATTTTTGTTTGATGATCTTCTGCAAGCTACTTTGCAGAACGATCAAAATAACTTTATTGCCGATGGCGTTTGGTGCGAAGGGGCTGTAGTCAAAGTCGGCTCGGCTAAAATCCGTGATGCGGTTAAGCATCTTGAATCTGCAATTAAAAGACGCCGTGCGCAGTTTAGGCAGGTAAGAGAATTTGATCCACTATTTGCTGCTGATACACACGACAATCCCGCGACCAAAGCCTATACGGAAAGTCTGCGCCACTATTCAGATAATTGTGGGCTGTTTTCAGCCTCCAACCATCCGCTGTATCGTGTCTATGACCCCGATGATCCACATCAGCACGCCATACTGTGGTTTTTACGCATGGATGATACTTACAAATTAATTGCTGTTTCAGATAAGAGATAAATATTGATGAGTATTTTTACCGATATGATGGCCGGAAAAATATCGGCTGTAACTGTGGTTGAGGACGAACAACACATCGCCTTTATGGAGCCCAACCCCAATGCGCGTGGGCATATTATTTGTCTGCCCAAAGCGGAAGTGCAGGATTTGTTTGCCATGCCGAAAGCGGATTACGATGCACTGATGGCATTTACCCGCCGTGTTGCCACAGCACTGCAATCTGCGTAGCCGTGTCGCAAAGTGGGTATGGCTTCCATCGGACTGGCTGTACCACATGTGCATATTCATCTCGTACCACTTAACGATGCCAAAGAGATGAATTTCATCGATAAAGTCTCTGTCGATGCGCAAGATATGCATGATATTGCAAAGCAAATTCAAGCATATTTATAGTACGATAAAGCTGCCGCATGTGCGGTATATTCATGGAGTCGATGATGTCGAAAAAGATTCTGATGCTGGTCGGCGATTACGCCGAAGATTATGAAACGATGGTGCCGTTCCAATTTTTGCTGGGGGTGGGGTATGAAGTACATGCGGTGTGCCCAGACAAAAAGTCAGGCGATAGCGTGGCGACGGCTATTCATGATTTTGAAGGCGAGCAGACCTACAGCGAAAAGCGCGGTCATAACTTTGCCTTGAATTATGATTTTTCTGCGGTCAATACTGATGATTATATCGGGTTGTTGATTCCGGGCGGCCGTGCGTCGGAATATCTGCGCATGAATGAAAAGGTGCTGGATATTGTGCGCGCATTTGATCAGGCGAAAAAGCCGATTGCTGCAGTATGCCACGGAGCGCAATTATTGGCTGCAGCAGGTATTCTGGAAGGTCGCAAATGCTCCGCTTATCCTGCTTGTGCAGCCGAAGTGCGGCTTGCTGGTGGTGAGTATGCCGATATTGAGGTGACGGATGCTGTGACTGACGGCAATTTGGTTACAGCGCCAGCATGGCCTGCACACCCACAATGGCTGGCGCAGTTTGTTGCTTTGCTTGGTGCGAAGATTACGCTCTAATCTGGGCTTGACCGTAGTGACGGCTGGTTTTGTCGTCTTAACAAAGCATTCGGAATCGGTGATGAAAATTGTATTGTCATCACCGATTTTTGCTTGGTTATTAGGCACTCAGAAAGTGAGCGAAAGTGCGTGCCATATACTCAAATACTGCGGTGATATAGCTAGCGTAGGGGCGTGTAGCTTCATAGTGCTTCATGGCGATTTTTACGCCAAGAGGCGAAAAGTGCCAGCAGAATAAGTGCAATACCGATGCTCCCCGTGACCAGTTCCGGGATATGGTATTTAACGGACAGTAGCATGATGACGGCTAATGCGCCAATGGCGTAATGTGCGCCATGTTCTAGGTAGGCATAAGTTTGTAGAGTACCTTTCTCTACCAGATAAATAGTGATAGAGCGCACGAAGATGGCACCGATGGCCAGGCCAAGCATAATAATGACGACATCGCTGGTAATAGCAAATGCACCGATAACACCATCGAAGCTAAAAGAGGCGTCAAGCACTTCTAAATAGATAAACCCGGCAATACCACCTTTCATGATGGCGCTTGTGCCGTTGCTTGCATTCTCTCTTTCGAGCAGGCCACTAAGTACCTGCACGCCAAGGTAGGTCACTAATCCCCATATGCCTGAGGTGAGGATCGCGGCGACTTCATGTTCCGCGGTGAGGAACTTGGCTGTGAGTATCAGTAAAATGAGGCAGATGAATAATGCCATGCCTTGAATGCTGGCAATGCTTTGCATCGGCTTTTCCAGCCAATGTAGCCAGTGCTCATCTTTGTTTTCGTCAAAGAAAAAGTTCAAGAAAACCATCATCAGGAAGATACCCCCAAAAGTGGCGACCTGACTGTGGTGTGCGAGTAGGCGTGCAGCGTATTCAGCAGGGTCGTTCAGTGCGAGATGGGCGACTTCTATTAAGCCCATATTGGCTGTGATGGCGACGATGGCCAATGGAAAGATAAGGCGCATACCGAAAACAGCGATAAGGATGCCAACGGTCAGAAACAGTTTCAGCCAAAAATCCGGCCACCCACGCAGGACAGATGCATTCACAACGGCATTATCGAATGACAGTGAAATTTCCATTAAAGCCAAGACAGCGGTGATAAACAGCGCCTGCCCAAGCATGGAGATGCCGCCTTGTTCGTAGCCCCACCATGCAGCAAGAGCCAAACATATTGCGCTAAAAAAGAATGAAAAGCCAAAGTGTTTGAGCATGAAGATCCTTAGTGAATAAATTTAGATAGATATATGAGAGCGCTTCGTGATGCGGTGAATGCATGATAGGATCATGCAACGCATCAAAATTCCCCGCCTTATTTTGATGGCCTAGGTATTTTGTTGAGTTTTGGGCTGACGTGACGTAGGTCGTATGGGGGCTTGTAGTATTAAAGCGTCATAGTTGGGAGTCCACTATCTTGCAGTTTTCCCAGCGCTTTTTCTACTGTCTCACGAATTTTAGGAACATCGCGACCGAGAAGCTGAATCCCGATACCTGGAACGCGTTTGCCGGATTTCTTAGGCGGATTGAGCCATACAATTCGGCCTGATACGGCAAATTTACCTAAATCATCGGGTAGGGTAAGAAAGACAAAAACATCTTGCCCCATCTGATAGGTTTCATCAGTAGGATAGAAGACACCACAGCCTTCAATAAATGGCATATACACTTGATAAAGGCTACGCGTATCAGCAGGAGCCATACGAATGACGCCTTTTTTTAACTTGGATTGTGGTGAAGAAGAGGTCATATTGTGCTCACAGTATAGGAATACGATTATCCATTATCTCAAGTAAATGGCCTTTGATGTTGGCCGCCATACCTACTTGCTGCACCTGCGGTTGACGCAATGCGGATATACGAGCATATAAGGTGTGCAGTTTAGGCAAGTCGAGGGCTTTGATTTGTGCTTGTATGGAAGCAAGGTGATTTTGCCAATATTCATCGTAGCTGTCCAGCTGTATATAGTTGATTAATGCAATCAGCTGAGCGCAGACGTAATCAACTAAATGGTTTTGATCAAGGCCGTCAAGGTGCATTAAATATGCCGTCTCATGCTTGGGCGAGGTTAAAAACATAACGCAGAGTGCGATTTCGGCTGCCGGATCAGGAATATCGCGCTGCGTGAGTACGCGGAAAGGATTGTCCTGACATAAAGCCAACGCACGCGTAGCATCTTGTACGGACCACTGATGCGTATGACACAGCCAGTTAAGTGCTTGATTATGATTGGGGGTAGGGACACTCAGGCAGCGTGCACGGCTGAGGATGGTTGGCTTTACAGCACGCCTGTTTGGTGCACTGAGAATAAAGTGATTGCTGGCTGGAGGCTCTTCCAAGGTTTTAAGTAGTGCATTAAGCGCATAATCATTGTAGCGGTCAATGTCGGGCAAAAAAATGATGCGCCGCTTGGCTATATTGGGTGTCTTTTGCGACTGCTCGGTGAGTGTACGAACATCATCTACTTTGCAGGGATCATCGCGCCAAATCAGATCTGGATGAGTATCTTGCTTGAGTAAGTGGCAGGATTGGCAAGCCTGACACGCTTGGCCATTATGTGGATTAAGGCACAACGCTGCCGCAGCGATACTTTTAGCGGCCACGATGGCGTTGCCACGCTGCGTATCGAGGAGCAGCGTGGTGGTCGGCAGGTTTTTTACTAAGTAGCTAAAGTCCTCAGTAAGTGCACTGAGCCATGGGAGCTCAGTCATAGCTGCGCCATCAGGTGGGGGCGAATTTGTTCAAATACGCTGTCGCTATCGCCATCTGCATCAATACTGACTGCATTTTCCCTTTGCGCGCGCACATGATAACCATGCGCGACGGCAGCAAAAAATTCTGCTTGTTCTTGCTCAAAGCGGTCTTTATGCGTATTGCGCTGATCAAGCCGCTGCATGGCGATCTCTGGGCTGACAGACATGATCAGGCGTAAATCCGGCTCAACATCAGGCATTGCCCAGCGTTCAAGTTCGGCTATGCGTGTGATGTTAATACCGCGTCCGTAGCCTTGATAAGCATAGGTTGAGTCGTTAAAGCGATCACAGATCACCCATTGACCACGGCTCAGTCGTGGCAAGATTTCAGCACTTAGGTGTTGACGCCTGGCGGCCATCATCAGCAATAACTCTGCATCAGCGTCAATGGTATTGGCTGGATTAAGCAAAATATTGCGCACTTGCTCGCCCACTGCTGTACCACCAGGTTCCCGAGTGAGCCAAAAATCAATATGGTGCTCGCTGAGCCAGTCGCGGATGTAGTTAATTTGGGTGCTTTTCCCAGCACCTTCACTGCCGTCAATGACGATAAAGCGACCGCGCTTCATTGCTTGGCCTTTTTCTCGCGCTGTATGCGAATGAGGTTTTGCACCGCTTTTTTGTGTGTTGCGTAGGTTTCACTGAATACATGGCCACCACGACCGTCAGCAACGAAAAAGAGGCTTTTTCCACTGTCTGGATGCACAGCTGCTTCAATGGCCGCTTGGCTGGGTAATGCAATTGGAGTTGGCGGCAGGCCGTGGCGAGTGTAGGTGTTGTAAGGTGTGTCTGTTGTGAGATGGGTGCGGGTGATATTGCCATTGTAATTGACTATACCGTAAATGACGGTTGGGTCCGTCTGTAAGCGCATGCCTTTTTTGAGGCGACGATTGAATACTCCGGAAACCAAAGCACGTTCGTTTGCCAGTTGAGTCTCTTTTTCAATAATCGAAGCAAGAATCAGCGCCTCATAAGGGGTTTTGATGCTGATCTCAGGATCACGATTTTCCCACGCCTGATTGAGTGCCTGTTCAAGCTTATTATGCAGGCGTTTTAAGATGGTGAAGTCTGAGTCATTAGCGGTATAGAAGTAGGTTTCAGGTAAAAACTGCCCTTCGAGGTGTCCTGCTTCAATGCCCAATTTTTTGGCCAGTTCTTCATCGGTTACGCCGTCGAGAGTTTGGGTTAGATCTTCAGCTTCGCGTAGCTTGCGGCGTAGGTCGGCATATGTTGTGCCTTCTACGATAGTGATGCTGTGGGTGATGACGTCACCTTCTACCATACTTTGGTACAGCTCAGCAGGGGTATCCTGCATTTTGAGGCGATAGTCGCCAGCTTTTAGCAGCCCAGCATCACCGCGCAGCCGACCGTAAATCCGCAGTGGCCATGCTTGCTGGATAATGCCACGCGACTCAAGCTCATTAGCAATTTGCTTGAGATTGCTGCCGTTAGCCACATGAATAATGGTACCGCCATGTACGCTGGGCGCAAGATGCGCATCCATGACTTGGCAGTATTGCCAGTAACCCAATGCGGCGATACCGATGCCGATAATCAGCAGCAGTATAAATAGGCGGCGAAAGATCTTGCCAAACATCGGCTGTGTTTAAATTGCTTTAAAAACGAGACTGGCGTTCGTGCCACCAAAGCCGAATGAGTTCGACAGTGCTGCACGAATAGGCATTTGCTGCGCTTGATGCGGCACGTAGTTCAAATCGCAATCTTCACTTGGGTTATCAAGGTTGATCGTTGGTGGCGCTACTTGGTCGCGCAAAGCAAGCAGAGTGAAAATGGCTTCCATACCACCTGCGGCACCCAGAGCGTGTCCGGTCATGGATTTGGTGCTGCTGACCGCAAGGCGGTAAGCATGATCGGCGAATGCTTTTTTCATGGCGAGTGTTTCGGCAACGTCACCCGCTGGTGTGGATGTGCCGTGGGCGTTGATGTAGTCAACATCTTCAGGGTTGAGCCCGGCATCTTTTAAAGCTTGGGCCATACAGCGAGCTGCACCACTACCATCTGTTAAAGGAGCAGTCATATGATGTGCATCGGAAGTCATACCAATACCTACCACTTCGCCATAAATATTTGCACCGCGTTTTTTGGCACTTTCAAGTGTTTCCAAAACCACAACACCAGCGCCATCGCCTAGAACAAATCCGTCACGATCTTTATCCCAAGGACGTGATGCCGCTTGTGGGTCGTCGTTGCGGGTTGAAAGTGCTTTAGCCGCAGCAAATCCGGCGATGCCCATCGCATTGCCCGCCATTTCTGCACCACCGGCAATCATGACATCAGCGTCGCCCATTTGGATCATACGCACCGCTTGACCAATACTATGAGTACCAGTAGCACAAGCGGTTGCAGTGGCCAAATTTGCACCTTTGATGCCGTAGCGGATCGAAAGGTTGCCAGAGATCATATTGATGATATTTTTAGGAACGTAAAATGGTGAAACACGCCGCGCACCACGATCGATTAACGTTTGGTAGCCATCGAGCATACCAGGTAAGCCGCCAATGCCTGAGCCAATAATGATGCCTGTACGCTCAGCCAGAGCTTCATCGCTGAAATCCAGACCGCTATCAGTAATTGCATCAATACCTGCGGCCATGCCGTAATGGATGAATACATCCATTTTACGTGCTTCTTTGGCATCGAAATATTGCGTAGAGTCAAAGTCTGTCACTGAGCCACGAAAGCGCACCGGTAGCTCACTGGCGTCATAGTCTGTAATAGGGGTAATGCCACTTTTTCCAGCAAGGATATTTTGCCATGCCTGCGTTAACTTGCAGCCAACCGGACTGATGATGCCCATGCCGGTCACGACGACGCGCGGTACTGAGCGGATGGAATGCGTTTCACTCATAGTTTTTCTCTTCAAAATCTCTGAAAGTTGGTTAACTGCCTCAAAGCTAAGGCATGTGTGTGGTTAGATTTTACATGGGAAAGAAATAGGGTCAATGCCAACGTGTTTTGCGCATGGTCAGCCGTCTATTCTTTGTAAAAGTGTTGCTGTATTGAGCTGTATATCAGTGATGAATCTAAATATAAAAAAAGCCACAGCAGTGGGACTACCGTGGCTTTTTTGACTCAGTCAGTCTCAAGTATTGGATTTGACGTAGTCAATCGCAGTTTGGACAGTCGTGATTTTCTCTGCTTCTTCGTCAGGAATTTCGCAATCGAATTCTTTTTCCAGAGACATAACCAGCTCAACCAGATCAAGCGAGTCAGCGCCGAGGTCGTCAATGAAGTGTGCTTCAGGCTTGACCTGCGACTCGTCAACGCTCAATTGTTCTGCGATGACGCTGATAACGCGTTGTTCAATGTTGTTGCTCATGTGTGTTTTCCTTTGTTGGGTGAAAGCGCTATTTTAAGAGGTTTAAGCAATAATTACCAGTCACTTTTTAATTTGCCCGATAGTTCTGCTTAACTCTATTAAATCATGTACATGCCGCCATTGACGTGCAGTGTCTCACCGGTGACGTATCCGGCTTGGGCGAGAAATACAGCTGCTTGGGCGATATCTTCAGGCTGACCAAGCTTCGCCAAGGGGACTTGCTCGACCAATGCCTGCTTTTGTGCTTCAGGCAATTGTTCCGTCATATCAGTGGCAATGAAGCCAGGGGCAATGGTGTTAACAGTAATTCCGCGAGAGCCTATTTCCCGCGCTAAGGACTTGGAAAATCCAATCACGCCGGCTTTTGTCGCAGCATAGTTTGCTTGACCTGCATTTCCCATAACGCCGACGACTGAGGCGATATTGATGATGCGGCCAAAGCGCGCTTTCATCATATCCCGCATGACGGCTTTGCTCAGGCGGTAAACGCTGGACAAGTTGGTGTCGATGACACTGTCCCACTGCTCAGCTTTCATTCGCATAAGCAGATTGTCGTCAGTAATACCGGCATTGTTAATCAGGATTGAGACCGGGCCAAATGTGTCACGGATGGTTTTGATGGTTGCGTCAATTGCCTCAGCATCATTGACGCTGAGTACCATACCTTGACCTTTCCAGCCATTTTCCGTGATATGGGCGCTGATTTTTTCTGCACCGCTGTCACTGGTTGCAGTGCCGATGACGGTCGCACCTGCTTCGGCAAAGCTATTTAGCACCGCACGGCCTATGCCGCGGCTAGCGCCTGTGACGAGTACGATTTGCTCATTCATCTTCATACAGACTCCAGAGTTTCAATAATAACTGGTAATGCAGAGGGTTGATCGAAAGCTGTGGTTTTGAGTTCTTTGTTAATACGCTTGTTCAGTCCGGTTAAAACTTTGCCTGGGCCGGCTTCGACGCAATAGGTCACGCCTTCAGCAACCAGCTTGTCAATACACTTGACCCACTGAACTGGCTTGTAGAGCTGTGCACCCAAAGCAGATTTGATTCCATCTACGTTGTGACGCTCTTGACCGTCGACATTGTGAATAATGGTTGTATTGGGCATTTTCCAGTGAGCGTGATCCAAAGAAAGGCTCAGCTTGGCTGCAGCGCCTTTCATCAGGCTGCAATGTGAAGGTATGCTGACCGGCAGCTCAATAGCGCGTTTGGCACCATGCTTTTTGGCACTTTCAATTGCTGCGGCAACGCCGGCAACTGTACCTGCAATCACGACCTGACCCGGGGCATTGAAGTTGGCTGCCTGTACGGTCTCATCAACCATGGCGCAAATTTCAATCACGTCCTGATCTTCCAAGCCAAGAATAGCAGCCATACTGCCTTCACCATATGGCACAGCTTCCTGCATCAATTCACCGCGTTGGTGGACGAGGTCGATTGCTTCAGCAAAGGAGATTGCTTGAGCAGCACATAGTGCGGTGTATTCACCAAGAGAGTGGCCAGCCATAAATACTGGATTGATATCAGTTTCGGCCTTGAGAATATCGAAGCAGGCGATACCTGCAGCAAGTAATACTGGTTGGGTAATTGCTGTTTGATTGAGTTCCGCGTTGTTATTTTCTTGTACGATTTGCCAAAGGTCTTTTCCGATGACTTCGGAAGCTTCGTCAAAGCGCTGCTTTACAATCGAAAATTGAGCGGCCATTTCACTCAGCATTTGCTGGCTTTGTGAGCCTTGTCCCGGGAAAATAATTGCTGTCGTCATCCTGTTTCTCCTAGATTATTCTGTTCTCAATACACTCTATTATGCCCAAACTGGAAATGAAATGGGACATGTCGCTAGGACTGATTAATATCGCATTACAGATTATGCTGGAGTTATAAGGCTTCACTCGACGGTGCTATATCTGTATAGACGTGACCTATAGAATCAGTTGTTAACCCGCATGTATAATCTAGGGGCTATACCGATATATCAATCAGAACCTAGAATTTCAGGATGCAGCCGCCCCAAGTGAAACCACCGCCAAATGCTTCGAGCAATAAATTTTGTCCACGTTGTATTTTGCCACTGCGAACGCCGTGGTCAAGCGCCAGTGGAACAGATGCAGCTGAGGTATTGGCGTGTTTGTTGACCGTGACGATAACTTTATCCATCGACATACCTAAATGCTCTGCTGTAGCGCTGATGATGCGTAAGTTGGCTTGATGCGGTACGAGGTAGTCAATGTCGTCGGCTTTGAAATCACAATGTTTAAGCAATTCTCCAACCAGGCTGGACAATGAACGCACTGCAACCTTAAATACTTCACGGCCTTGCATCTGAATGAAACGTTCACGTTCCTTGTAATCATTTGCAGAAGATCCAGGGCCTTGGGGAGCCCATAGTAATTCTTTGAAGTTTCCATCACTGTGTAACACACTGCCATAAATGCCCGGTTCATCACTTGCACCGACAACAACTGCACCAGAACCATCACCGAAGAGAATGGCCGTGGTACGGTCATCCCAGTTGAGGGCGTTGGTGAATAGTTCGGTGCCGACGACGAGGATGTTTTTGTAACCGCCACACTTGATGAATTTATCTGCAGTGCTCAGGGCGTAAATAAAGCCTGAACACACAGCCTGCATGTCAAAAGCGGGGATATTGTTGCATCCCAGGCGTGCTTGCAACTGTGTTGCGTTGCTAGGGAATAGGTGTTCTGGTGTTGAGGTCGCGACGATGATCAGATCAAGCTCAGCTGGCGTTATACCTGCGCTGTCTAATGCGCGTCTTGCCGCTTGCTCGGCCATATCGGTTGAGCTTTCGTTTGGTGCGGCCATGTGTCTTTGCTCTATTCCAGTACGGGCACGAATCCATTCGTCTGTGGTATCCATTTGAACGCTGAGTTCATCATTGCTGACAATGCGTTCGGGCAGGTAGCTGCCAGTACCGAGAATTTTGCTGTAGATCATGGGATATTATTCACTGCTGGTTTGAGGTTGGCTGCGCTGCTCAGTATTTTTCTGATTATGGCTTTCGAGGTGTGTGCGGATTTTCGCGATGACGTGGTTTTTGGTCTCCAGTCGCGCGATGTTAATCGCATTTGCGTAGGCATAGGCGTCAGCATTGCCGTGGCTTTTGATGACGATGCCTTGCAAACCAAGTAAGCTTGCGCCATTGTAATTGCGTGGATCAACACGCTTCTTGAGATTTTTTAAAACAGGGTAGGCAACAACTGCAGCCAGTTTGCTGAGTATATTGCGCTTAAATGCTGCTTCTGTTTGAAGCTGCAAAAATTTTGCGATCCCTTCAACGGTTTTTAATGCAACATTCCCAACAAAGCCATCACAGACAACGACGTCAATTCCTTTTTTAAGGAAGATGTCGTTGCCTTCAACAAAGCCAATATAGTTGAGCTGGCTTTGCTCAAGCAATTTACCGGTTTCTTTGACCGTTTCATTGCCCTTGATCGCTTCTTCGCCAATGTTGAGCAAGCCAACTTGTGGTGCAGATGTACCATCAACCGCACGAGCAAGCTCTGAACCCATAACGGCAAATTGCTCTAGTTGTTCTGGCTTTGCATCGACGTTTGCGCCGAGATCAAGCCAGTGGACATGGCCATGTGCAGTCGGTAGGGTGGCGCAAATCGCTGGTCGTGAAATGCCGGGTAGCATTTTGAGAATATAGCGTGCAGATGCCATCAGTGCGCCAGTATTACCAGCGCTGACGCATGCATCAGCTTTACCTTCTTTGACCAGCGTTATAGCTTGCCACATTGATGAGTCATTCTTGTGGCGTAGTACATTAGCTGGTGCTTCATCCATTTCCACAACTTGTGTGCAGTGGTGAATTTTACTGCGTGTTGCGTCAATTTCACTAAAGCGTTTGTGTGCCCGGATTGTCGCTTCATCACCAACGAGGATGATAGTGAAGTCTGGGCTCTGCGTCAGTGCGTGTGCGGCGGCTGCAAGCGTTGTATCCAGACCAACGTCACCGCCCATTGCATCAATTGCAATGACCGGCATGTGCTCAACAGTCATGGTGATGACTTATTCTTCGTCTTCGAAGTCGACGACTTCAGCAGGACGTACGATGGCTTGGCGGCCACGGTAGAAACCGTCTTTTGAAACGTGGTGACGCAGGTGACGCTCACCGCTTTTGGTTTCAGTTGTGACAGTGGCATAGCCCAATGCGTCGTGAGTACGGCGCTTGTCACGCTTTGATGGGGTTTTTCGGTTTTGCTGAACGGCCATGATTAATGCTCCTTGGATTTCATCATCTCTTTTAGTGCTGCAAATGGGTGTTGTCTATCATCATCGGTTTCTTCTTCCGGTGAGGCGACTAAATCCACTGGCGGCGTGCAATCGTCATGTTTGGCGATCATCGGCATCGCTAACAGGACTTCCTCTTCTAAAAACCATGCCACGTCAAGTTCATCGTCGGCGCAAATCAATGTTTCTACAGGGCCTTCAACGCGGTCTTCGAATTTTTGATCACGAATGACAACGTAATCAAAATCCCGATCAACCGGCATTTCCATTGCCTGTAGGCAACGCTGACATTGCATGTTTAGCAACACACGGACGCGACCATAGACGTGTGTCTGGCCGTGTTCATCTAAATCTCCGCTAAGTTCGCCGTATAGCGTCTCACCGGGTTCAGCCCATTGTTTCAGGGTGTGTGTTGCCACCAGCGGGAGGCTGCCTTCGCAGCTTCGCCGTGACCGGGCATAGGCCCATGGATCAATTTGGCGTGGCAGTGTGTCAATTGGATGGCGCATCATACTCTCAACTATTTGAAGTGTCAAAAATCCTACCATATCTGTACCAGATACAAGCCTTTGTGATGGTGAGATCTGGTGATAGTCTGGTTATCTATTGTCGTTGCTATACAGGCAAACTGTAGCGTTTGGCGAAATACAGGTAGACCTGATCAGAAACATCGCGCATGACATCGCTGCGCTCGCTGATCCAGTTGCCATAATTACTCGCGCGGCGGCTTTTTTCTATTATACCGGTGATGGTGTAGGGTACGGTTCCACCAAATTTATCTTTACAAGCAATGATGCCAGTGTCTCCACAAAGCATGGAGGTTGAGCCGGTTTTGTCGTAAACAGTGGCATTTTTGGAAACGAACTTGGTTGCGCTGCGGATACGGTCGTGATTAGGAATACTCATCATTTTTTTGAGGATATTCGAGCCGGGTAATTCGTTGCGCCATAAGGCAAGCAAGAAACGGTCATAATCAGCAGCAGATGCCTGGTTCTTATAGGTACGGCCATTTTCGGGAATGTATTCGACGATATTGATGTTGCGGAATATGTGTGGCGCTTCTTTTTTCAGCATCCATTGCACACCTTGTGGGCCGCCAAGTCGTTTAATGATGTGGTTGGTGAATTCATTATTAGACTTGACGATCATTCCGCGCATTTCTTCCATAACCCTTGGAGAAAGAGGGTAAAGCTTGCTGTCTTTGGTGAAGTGGCACATCAGGTATGCCTGAATGACCATGTGTTTGACCATGCTTGCACATTGCATGGGGCGATCAGCATTGATCGAAACGATTCTGGCACCTGATTGAATGTCTGTCACCGTCCATGCGGTCCGTTCATCTGCACTGACCCGGCCTTCGCGGCGCATTTGGGTTACTACTTGCTGGATACGTTGTTCGAGCGTGGTGTTTGTACGCGCAAGTAGTGGCGTTGTTGTAAGGCCAGTGGTGGTCAGCGCTAAGGCGCTTTGGAGCAAGGCGCGTCGTTTCATGGGGGTAGTCTGGTCATTGCAAAGCGAGGCATTCTAACAAATCTTACGTCAATGGAAAGGGTTATAAATGATCAAGGCGCTGTATTAGGTGTTTGAAATAACGCATATTGAATGCTGGCCCTGGGTCAGTTTTGCGCTGTGGGGCGATGTGTTGGTGTGTCGTGATGCGTTCGGCATTAATTTGCGGATGACGGATCATAATGGCTTGAGTGAGTAAGGCGAGGGATAAATATTGGCGGTGTGTGTAGGGATGGTGGTCACAACCGTTGAGTTCGATGCCGATTGAAAAATCATTGCAGCCACTTTGTCCCTCGTATTCTGATGCGCCTGCGTGCCATGCGCGGTCACAAGTTGAAACATACTGGGTAATGGCGCCGTCTCTTGTGATCAGGAAGTGGGCGCTTACTTGTAAATCCATGATGCTGTCAATAAATGGGTCTTCTCCTTGGTGCTGAGCGATATTGCCGGCGAAGAGTGCGTCAATATGTGTGGCGCCAAATACTCCGGGTGGCAGGGATATATTGTGCAAGACAAGTAAATTAATTGGCGCTGATGTGGGGCGTTGGTTCTGAAATGGAGAGTGGATATGGCGCGCGTTTAGCAGCCAGCCTTGGGTATCTATCAGCAATGGTTGTTTCATTGTATTGGCTAAGCAATTGGGTGGGATGTTTGACAGTATAGATGATGATTGGCTGTTGGGTTTTTACACATTTATTTATTGACATCGGCGTTTTTTCTCGAATCAGTATAGCTGAGTTATACACAATTGCAGCAGTGGTGCGCATTTGCACAAATGCAAGTTTAAAAATTACTTACAGAACAAATGAATCTGTTAATAGTTTGTTTTTTAAGAATATTTAAATATCTGCTTAAATTCTGGGCAACTTGGTAAGTGACGATTTTTATTGTGAAAAAGAAGTAACGCAGAGGTTATTCACAAAGTTTTCCACAAGGAATGTGGATAAATCATTGGCGGTATTTGAAGGGCTTTTTGCTAGAAATTGATGTGCCATGTATGTCATGTCATTGCTACAAAAAAAAGTGCCACAACCAATGTGACGGTGGCACTTTATTTGACATCATATTACGACCAACGGCAGAGGTTTGGTCGTTGATTCAGTTTGGTTTAAGGCAGCAGATGGTCATCCGAGCCTTCGTTAATACTTTCAAATAGGAAGGTGGACATGTAGCGCTCTGATGTATCTGGCAACATGGCGAGAATGACGGAACCTTCGTCTGCTTTTTGGGCAAATTGCAGGGCCGCATTGAATGTTGCGCCGCCGGAAATGCCGGTCAGGATGCCTTCCTGTGAGGCGAGCGCAAGTGCGGTATCACGCGATTCTTCATCACCAACCGGAATGAGGTGGTCATAGATTTGCTTGTTCATGGTGTCGGCGACGAAGTCTGGTGTCCAACCTTGAATCTTGTGTGGTGTCCAATCTTTGCCGGCAAGCAACTGGGCATTGAGTGGCTCGGTAGCAACGATTTCCAGCCCTGGGCGTGCGGCCTTAAGTACTTCGCCAGTGCCGGAAATAGTACCGCCAGTACCGTAGCCGCTAACGAAGTAGTCCAGTCGTTCACCTGCAAAATCGCGCAGTATTTCTGCTGCTGTGGTTTCGCGGTGGTATTGCGGGTTGGCTGGGTTGGCGAACTGATTGGCGAGGAACCAACCATTTTTTTCCGACAGTTCTTTGGCAACGCGTACCATGCCGAGGCCTTTTTCAGCGGCTGGGGTAAGAATGACAGTACCACCAAGGCTGCGGATCAGCTTACGGCGTTCAATGGAGAACGTCTCAGTCATGACGGCGACAAAAGGATAACCTTTGGCGGCACAAACCATCGCCAATGCGATGCCGGTATTACCTGAAGTTGCCTCAACCACGGTTTGCCCGGGCTTGAGTAGGCCGCGCTTTTCAGCATCAGTGATGACAGCGTATGCCAAACGGTCCTTGACCGAACCACCCGGATTGAAGGATTCGACCTTGACGTACATGTCAACGTGCTTGGGCGCAAGACGATTAATGCGGACAATCGGCGTGTGACCAATGGTGTCAAGAATAGAGTTGTATTTCATGGCTAAGCACTCCTTAAAGTGATCAAAAATTATGTACTCAGTGTAGGGCATGATGATGGATAAATTAAATAACCAATGGTTATAGGAGCATAACCATTACCGAGATTGGCTTGAATTGATGCGCAGATATGTAAATTGTAAATTAAAATCAATATTTTGGTTTTGTGCGATGTAGGTAGTTTACCGGCTTGTTGTTGCGTGATCGTCAGAGGAATTAGCCCACGCAACGGGAGCTTTGCGGTAGAATAGCGCCAAAATTCATTGGGTAGGACATGAAGATCAAGCAATTCCAATGCGTGTTGGCTGTGGTAGAGAGTGGCTACAGCGTTACAGCAGCAGCGGAACGTTTATTTTTGTCTCAACCGGCGGTCAGTAAGCAAATCAAGTTGTTCGAAGAAACCTTGGGTAAACCGATATTTCGTCGTCAAAGTAAGCAGTTTGTGGGTTTGACCGAGATCGGTGAGGCTATTTTGCCAGAACTGAAGCGCATCATGCAGAGTGTCGAGTACCTGCGTTCTTTGGCACACAATCCGTATAGTGGCAGTGCGCCGACCATGACCATCGCTACAACCAATACCCTCGCCACGTACCGCCTCGCACCATCATTGGCTGCGATTCGAGGCACGCACCCACAGTTGCAGCTCAATGTCATTGAAAGTACCAACGCACAGGCATTGCAGATGGTGCAGGAATATGAGGCTGATTATGCGTGGTTCTCAGCGACTGATTTGGCACCGTATGCAACGGCTATGCGTGGCTTGATGTCGGTCAGTGGTGCGCCTTGGTCGCCAGTATTGGTTGTGCCCAAAGATCACGAGTTCAATAAACGCTCTTTTGATCACATTGGGCTATTGGCAAATTATCCGTTGGTAACGTATGTGACTTCTCATAAAGGGCTTTCCGGCCTTGCATCGGCGATGGAAAAATATGGCTGCCATGCCAATGTCGTACTGACTGCGCGCAATGCCGACTTGATCAAAAGCTATGTCCGCCAAGGTATCGGCCTCGGCGTGATTGCTGATATGGCATATGACGAAGTGATGGATAAGGATTTGGTGCGTTATCCACTAGAAGAGTGGATGCCCGTTTTTAATACTTATTTGGTGTGGCAAACAGAGCGCCATTTGCGTAATCACGATTATGATTTTATCGCAACCTTGATGCCTTCAGTTGATGCGAAATCAGTGCGCGCGCAAATTGCTCAGCAGCGGGCGCAGGAGGAGGGTATGTGGACGATTTAAATCTCAGCTATAGCGCAAGATTGCGCCAGACACTGCGCGAACAGCGCCGTGCTGTGGCAGACAGTGAACGAGAGGCAGCCTCGATACTGGCGGCTAAACATGCTTATGATTGGTTAAAAGACAGGCTTGGCAATATGTCTAAACGGCGTGTTGGGGTCTTTTTGTCTTTACCCGAAGAGCTGAATACGCAGCCATTGATTTTGCGTTTGTGGCCGGCTGGAACAAAAGTGTATTTGCCAGTTGTTCACGCGAAGCAGGCGCCGCTGCATTGGCAACCCTACGACCCGGATACCCTGCTTACTTACGATACCTTGGGCATTGCTTCCCCTCAAGACCATCAGGCAACGCGCTTGTCCGGTATGGCGCTTGACGCAGTGGTCGTGCCGTTGGTTGGCTGGGATCGCTATGGCTACCGTATCGGTATGGGCGGTGGATTTTATGACCGTACCTTTGCCGCTAAAATAGCGGGTAAGTCCCCGAATTTATTGGGCTATGCCTATGCATGCCAAGAAGTACCGCAAGGCATTGCCCCCCAATCATGGGACGTTCGCCTCGATGGCGTGGTGAGCGAACTTGAATCTTTATCTTTTACAGGAGTTTAACATGGCAAAACATCGTGATCTAACCCGAGTCTGTCACCACACAAAAATTGTTGCGACTTTGGGTCCGGCAAGTAATGATGTCGAAATGCTGGAGCACATGATTCGCGTCGGTTTGAATGTCGTGCGCCTGAACTTTAGCCACGGTACACCAGAAGTACACGAAGAAAATGCCAAGCGTGTGCGCGAGGCATCTCAGCGTGCCGGCCGTGAAGTAGCAATTATCGCTGACTTGCAAGGCCCTAAAATTCGCGTAGGCAAAATCAAAGATGGCAAAATCAGCCTCAAAGAAGGCGATGCATTGATCCTTGATGCCGGGCTGGAGGAAGAAGGCAATCAGGAGCGTATCGGCCTTGATTACCGCGACCTGCCAAAAGACGTCACTAAGGGCGATGTCTTGCTGCTCGACGATGGCTTACTGACTTTGGTCGTTACCCGCGTTGATGGTGATGAGATTCACACAGAAGTGCAAAATGATGCTGTGCTGAAAAGCAACAAAGGCATCAACAAGCAGGGCGGTGGATTATCAGCCGCTGCATTGACCGATAAAGACCATCGTGACCTCAAGACTGCGATCGCTATTGGCGCGGATTACTTGGCGATCAGCTTTGTTAAATCAGCTGCTGACATGGAATTGGCACGCCAGCTTGCGGCACAGGCTGCGAATGGTAACCACCGCCCAGGTCTGATTGCTAAAATCGAGCGTACTGAAGCGATCACCAACCTTGAAGAAATCCTCAAAGCCAGTGATGGCGTGATGGTCGCGCGTGGTGACTTGGCGGTCGAAGTTGGGAACCCGGCAGTACCGGCGCTGCAAAAGCGTATCATCAAGAAAGCGCGTGAAATGCGCCGCTTTACCATCACTGCGACTCAAATGATGGAGAGCATGATCACCAATCCGGTGCCGACTCGTGCAGAGGTTAGTGACGTCGCTAACGCAGTACTCGATGGCAGTGACGCAGTTATGCTTAGCGCGGAAACGGCTGTTGGTGCTTACCCATTTGAAACCATTCACACCATGGCACAGGTTTGTGCGGCTGCAGAAAATGCCCAAGACCCACTGACCAGTGCTGATATTCATATTCAGCATTCGAGCCGAATTGATCACACCATCGCCAGTGGCGCAGTCTTTACAGCGCGTCAGCTGGATGCGAAGGCAATTGTTGCCCTGACTGAAAGTGGCTCGACTGCATTCCAGATCAGCCGATTTGGCATCAATATTCCGATCTATGCGTTGACCAGTGACCAGCTCGTACAGCGTAAGATGTGTATCTATCGTGGTGTTCAGCCGTTGATGGTCGGTACCAGTAGTGATCACAACACGGCTATTCAGGAAGCAGAAGCACACCTGCAATGGCGTGGTGTGGTTAGTAGCGGCGATCTCTACGTTATTACCAGCGGTATGAACATGGGGCAGCCGGGCTCGACCAATACCTTGCAAATCAGTCGTGCCAAATAATGAATTTGCTGTTCTATAAGCAGCGCTTTGCTAAAGGCGCTGCTTTAATCATTGGCATGATGGCGGTGAACTCGATAATGGCACAAGATACGACAAGTAATACAGCAGCGCCTCAAGCTACTGACCAAGCATCGCAACAGGCGATGCTCGACATGCAGTACGCTGATGAACTGGGCTGCTTTATTATTCATGGTGATGAAGTACGCCCGGTAATGCCTTTGCTGGTTTCCAGTGATGGTTTGCCGGATGTGGCGCATGACCACGTTATTGCGGCGCTTGATGATGCGCTTGCGCGAGGCTGTGATATCAATCAGCCGGACTTGAATGGCCTGTCGCCACTGAATACCGCTATTTTACAAAGCAATGTTGCACTGGTCGCTTATCTTATAGAGCATGGTGCGGATGCTGCTGCGCCAATCAGTAGCACGAGCGAAGAAATTGATGGTCTGGATAGTCTGGGGCTGCTGGACATACTCTCCGAACGTGCACCTGAGCAAGAGGCCATTTGGCAGCAGATACGCGATATTCTCGACGCTGATAGCGCTGGGCATTTGGGTACAGCTTAATTACAGGTATTGATAACAGCCTGATATGCTGGCAGAAAAAATACTTTGGCTAAACATAAACCCCGCATTTTGCGGGGTTTATTTGTATGGATTATTGATTCGCTTGCTTAGAGCAGATGAGGTTCTTGCCAGTAATTTTGGCTTTGCATCTCGAACAGGCGGCTTTGCAGTCGTTCGAATTCAAAGGTGAGGCGTTTGCCTTGGTAGAGCTCGCTGACTGGCTGCTCCGTGGTCAACATCAGCTTGACGCGGCGATCGTAAAACTCATCGATCAGGACGAGGAATCGACGTGCCGCATCTTCTGAGTATTCATCGAGAACAGGAACGCCAACGATACCGACATGCGGGAAGCGTTTGCCGATGGTGATGTAGTCTTTCTGTGAGTAATTACCACCGCATAGGACGTTAAAATCAAAGATCACTGCATGTTCGTTGCGGTGCAGCAGGGGAATTTCACGGCTGCCAGCGCGTAGTGGTAGTGGTGTGTGGCCGTTGTCTATGGTTTCGCCGGTGATGTTGGCGAGGTCTGTACACATGGCGGCACGATTTTCTGCATTATCCGGGTTGCGGAATACGGTTTCTTGGCTGAAATGGCGATGGCGATAGTCTTCACCATCGTCAATGTGGTGAATGACGAGGTTTTCCTTGATCCACGCGATGGCTGGCAGGAATTGCTCGCGTTGTAGGCCTTTTTTGTAAAGATCGTCTGGCGGGATATTTGAGGTGGTGACGATGGTGATGTTGTGGTCTTTCATGGCGCGCAGCAGACGCGAGAGCAACATGGCATCGGTAATATCTGAGACAAAAAATTCATCGAGGCAGATGATGTCGATGTCTTTTTTCATATTGGCGACAATGGTGTCAATCGGGTCTTCAATCTTACCGGCTTCATTGAGTTTATCGTGAAGCTCGAGCATGAAGCGGTGGAAGTGGCGGCGTAATTTGCGTTCATTTGGCAGGCAGTCGACGAATAAATCCATCATGAATGTTTTGCCGCGCCCTACGCCACCCCAGCAGTAAAGACCTTGTATCCAGTGTTCTTCCGTTTGCGTTTCTTCATTGCCTCCAAATAGTTTGGAGAAAAAGCCTTTGCTTTCTTTTGGTGCTTTGGTGGCCTGCGGGGTATTTTGCAGGGCTTCAGCAATGCGCTGCATTTCAGCGATGACGCGGAGTTGTGCTGGGTCTGATTGATAGCCTTTGGCAGCGAGGGCTTGTTGGTAGCGTTCAGTGAAGTTCATGGCGTGTCCTGTGTGCTGTGCGGCGGGAAGGGAATAGGGTCGCCGTAGTATTTGGCTTCCTTGTCGGTGATGTGCAGATCGAGCAGCGCTTTCAGGCGCGCACCAAATTCACGGATGCGGGTCTTGATGCTGCTTTTTAATGACACATCGCCAGCGTTGTACGCGACGACATCATGCCCTTGATGGCGGGCGATATAAACGGCGCGGGCATTATGGAAAGGTTGTGAGACGATGGTGTAGCGGGTTTGCCCGAAGATGTGCTCTGCGCGCAAAATGGAATCAAGCGTACGCAACCCTGCATAGTCCGGCTGGATACGTTCGGCGGGTATGCCGGCGGCGATTAGGTCCGCTTTCATTTGTGCGGGCTCGTTGTAGCTGCGGCTGGGGTTGGCACCGCTGACGATGATGTAGCGGACTTTGCCAGCGTGATAGAGCTCAGCGGCTGCTTTGATGCGTGAAGTATAGAATAGGTTGGTTCTACCGCCAGCGAGATACTTGGCAGTACCGAGCACAATTGCAACGTCGCGTTCTGGGATATCGGCTGTCTGGTCATAGAGATAGTCACGACTTTGCAGCTCTATCCATAAATATGCGCTGATCGGGATGATGATCAGCGCGAGTAAGGCGAGGACGAGTAGAATCATCAAGCGCTTCATAGCTGGGGCAGGATGAAGTCCGGCACAATAGCACTTTCGTCGATATATGGTTGTGGGTCCAGGCCGCGGAAAAATCCGTGATCGGTGACTAAGCCTGTGGCGATACCGTATGCATTTCCGCCCAGGATATCGGTGTGTAAGGTATCTCCGAGCATGAGAGTACGTGCGTGATTGAGTGGTTTGCCGAGTTTAGCTAGGCGTTTTGCTGCAATGTCGTAGATGCTGTGGTAGGGCTTGCCAAAGACTTTAGCGTGGTCAAAGAGGTGATCCTCAAGCAAGAGAACGTAGCTACCCGGTTCGGTGGAGCTATGCCCGCCCATTGGGGCGATGAGGTCTGGGTTGCCGAGCAGGATTGGCCGAGGGCGATGATGTAATGCTTCGACGAAAGCCTTTTGGCGTTGGTCATCCCACGCGATGCTGGATAAAAACAGGAAGCCGTCGGCGTCGTGGAAGCCTGGCCGATCTTGAAAGGTGATATTGAGGCCGAGCGCTTCTAGGTCACTTTGTCCTTCTTCACTGGCGACGACGCCCCAGTGCATGTTGTCAGGATATTCGTGCAGGCCTGCAAGTAACGTGTCGCGGCTGGTGACGATTTCATCACCACTAAAATCGAAGCCAAAGCGGCGGAATTTTTCAATGACGACGCTTTTTTCATAGCTGGCGGCATTGGATACGATCATCACATTTTTGCCCAGCTTGCGTAGCTTCGTTACTTGGTCAACAGCATTAGGAATAGCCTGCTGACCGACGTTGAGTACGCCAAATGCATCAAAGAAGAAAGTGTCATAGTGCTCTGCAACTGCCATGATGTCGGGTATATGGCGCGGTTGATGGTTGCATAACGGCGATACCGGTAAGCGATGGCGGAGATTTTGGTAGTGGTTGAAAGCAGCTATTGCAGGCATGGTTATTCCTTTGATTCGTTGAGTCAGGCAGTGATTAGTGTGCCGATGGTGCCGGGATTGGTCGTCGCATGGGCGAGATTGGCTGGGTGAGTGCCGTCGATGATACTGGCATGTTTACAGCCACCACGCAAAGCGACCAGTGCGCAATCGACCTTAGGCAGCATCCCGCCGTAAATTGTGCCTTGTGCGATGAGAGTGTCGATGTCTTCTGCGCTGGCAGTGGCGATACGTTTGCCGTCAGCATCGAGTAGCCCGGCAACGTTGGTCATCAGGATAAAGTCGTCGGCATTAAGGGCAGCCGCAATATGTGCTGCGCTGTAATCGGCATTGATGTTGAGCACGTTGTGCGCATTGTCGCAGCCGAGTGGCGCGATGACTGGTGTGTAGCCGTTGCTGAGCAGGGTATGCAGTAGCGCTGGTTCGACATGCTCAATGATACCGACAGCCCCCAGATCAGGGTTGGCTGTAGCGTGGATCAGATTAGCGTCCTCACCACTAATACCAACGCTGTTTAGGCCTACACGTTGTAATGCACGTACGATGGCTTTGTTGACATGGCCGCAAAGTGCCATTTCGACGACATCAAGCGCAGCTTGGTCCGTAAAGCGCTGGCCGTTGACGAAATGGCTGGTGGTGTTGGTTTTATCCAGCCAATGATTGATTTGTGGGCCACCACCGTGCACGACAACTGGCGCAATATTTTGCGCTTTGAGCTCGGCGATCGCTGCGGCAAAATCTTCAAGTGCGTGAATGTCAGCGATGGCGTTGCCGCCGTACTTGATAACAGCGAGACGCATCAGCGTGTGCCTGTGTGACCGAAGCCGCCATCGCCGCGCAGGCTGGTGTCGCTGAAGTCATCGACACGATTGAGCTGCGGGCGCAGTACCGGGGTGATCATCATTTGCGCAATGCGTTCGCCGAGTGTGATTGTGTAGGGTTTGTCGCTGCGGTTCCAGCAAGGAATTTTCAGTTCACCCTGATAATCGCTGTCGATTAGCCCGACGAGGTTACCGAGCACGATGCCGTGCTTGTACCCCAGCCCCGAACGGGGTAGGACCAGAGCGCAGTAATTTGGGTCGCCAATGTGGAAGGCAAGGCCGGTTCCGATCAGAATGCAATCACCAGGATTGAGGGTTATTTCATCGGCGTCGAATACGGCGCGCAGGTCCATAGCGGCACTGCCATCAGTGGCGTAGGTTGGTAATTCGATACTGTCGCCGACACGTGGGTCGAGAATTTTGTAATTGAGAATATGCATATTGGCTCTATTGGTTTGTTTTGCTGCTCAAATGGGCGCTTATTGTATCAAAGGCAGGTGATAGTGGTAGTTTGCCGCCGCGCGCTTATTGCTTGTTGATCAATGTAATGACAAGTAGGGTTTCACAGTCAAATTCACCGCTGATGTGGTGTTCACCGTCAAAAATCAGGACGTCTCCACTGTGTAGGTCGTGATTTTCGCTGTCATCAAGGCGTAGTTGCGCATGGCCGTGCACGACGGTAAGTACAATTTGCTGGCCGGGGTGATTGTGGCGGTTCATTGGGCGTTCAGGTGAAAATGTGCGGCGCACGATCATCGCATTTTCGTTGCTGTGTAGTTTGCCTTCACCAGTGGGGACGGTGCCAATAGTTTGTTTAGTCATGGAGTTTTCCTTGGGTCCGGGATTGCAAAATATGGTCGAGTAACTGGTCGGCGAGCGCAGCCTTACTCGTTTCGGGCAGTGGTGTTTCGCCTTGTGCGCTGATAATGGTGACGCGGTTGTGATCGCTCCCAAAGACGCCTTCGCTAACATCGTTAGCTATGATTAGATCGAGGTTTTTGCGCGCGCGTTTAGCTCTGGCGTGCTCAAGTAAATGCTCAGTCTCAGCGGCAAAGCCGACGGTAAACGGGCGCTTGTCAGCTGGTAGGGCTGCGACACCGGCGACGATGTCGGGATTTTCGATCAGTGATAAGTTGAGCTCACCGTGGACGGTTTTTTTGTGCTTTTGCGCATGTGGTTGGGCAATGCGATAGTCACTAACGGCTGCTGCAGCAATAAATACGTCACTTTGTGGCGCGTATTTTTGTGCAGCGTGGTGCATTTCTTCTGCACTGACAACGTCGATACGAGTTACGTGTGGTGGCGTTGGTAAGTTGGTCGGGCCGCTAATGAGGGTGACTTTTGCACCGCGTTTGGCAGCAGCATCGGCAAGTGCGTAGCCCATTTTTCCTGAGCTGTGGTTACTCAGGTAACGCACCGGATCGATGGCCTCGCGGGTAGGTCCGGCTGTAATGGTGAGGTGTGTGCCCTTATAATCGAGCTTGGGCAGGAGCTGCGCAGCTATGTCGGCTGGTTCCAGTAAGCGCCCGGGGCCTGTTTCACCACAGGCTTGCAATCCTTCAGTAACGGGCAAGATGCGGTGCCGGGTGCGGTTCTTTAATATGTCGAGATTGCTGCAGGTCGCTGGGTGTTGCCACATCAACCTGTTCATGGCTGGAGCTATGACGATGTCTGCATCGGTGGCGAGATAAAGGGTGGTGAGCAAGTCATCGGCAATGCCATGTGCGAGCTTGGCGATCGTATTGGCTGTGGCCGGGCAAACCAGTAATACATCAGCCCAGCGCGCCAGCTCAATATGGCCCATAGCGGCTTCTGCTGCGCTGTCAAACAACTCACTGCGTACCGGTTCGCCGGAAAGTGCTTGCAAGGTCAGTGGTGTGACGAATGCCTGCGCGGATTCAGAGAGGACGAAACGGATTTTATGGCCTTGTTTTTGCAGAAGACGTGCAACTTCGATGCTTTTGTAAGCGGCGATACCACCGCTGATGCCGATGAGAATGTGTTTCATGCTAAAGTGTCGGAAAAAGGCTAGTTTAGCGTGACATAGAGGAGTAAGCCAATGGCCGAAGCAGGATTATCGCCGAACAGGCAAGATATGCCGCGTGAGCGCATGCAGCGTCTTGGAGCTGAGGCGTTGGCAGATTACGAACTATTGGCCTTGCTGTTGCGCACGGGCAACCGTGGAGAGGACGTTGTGGCATTTGCGCGGCGAGTATTGGATGAAAGTGGTGGCTTGGTCGGGCTGCTCAATCACGATCATGAGCGCTTGCTTGCGATACGTGGGCTGGGTCAGGCAAAAGTTGCCGAATTACTTGCGGTAACAGAAATGGCACGCCGCTATGTTCGTGCGACGGTTGAGTCCTCAGCGTGGTCTTTTATTTCACCGGATGATGTCCGTGATTTTTTGTTGATGCACTATAAAGGGCTGGGTTATGAGCAGATGGGCATTTTATTGCTTGATCAGCAGCATAAACTATTGGCCTATACAGCACTGGCGCGAGGTAGTGCCGGGCACGTTAATGTGCCGCTACGTCAGTTGTTAAACAGGGTTCTTTCGTCACATGCTGCTGCGGTCATTTTGGTTCATAATCATCCTGCACATAGCATAGAGCCCTCTGTAGCAGATAAGGTCGTGACGCGTAAAATTGATGATGCTCTAGAGCTGATCGATGTTCGGTTATTGGACCATTTCATCGTTGCAGGAAATGAACTGGTTTCTATGCGTGAAGTTGGTGGGTGGTGATACACTAGCACGATATTAATAATGTACTGGCTTGATAAAGGTAACCACGATATGCAAACAGCTTTGATCGTTGATGACTCTGCTCTGGCGCGTTTAACCCTGAAACGCTTTCTGATGAAACATGGTTTGGAGGTCTTTGAGGGTGAATGCGTATCTGATTGTCGTTATTGGCTACGCCACAATCAGCTACCTGATGTCATTTTCATGGACATCACTATGCCAGAAGAGGATGGGTTTGAGGCGCTGGCTGAAATTCGTGCGAAGCCTGAGACAAAGCACTTGCCTGTAATTATGTATTCTGGTGATGCCAGTGCTGAATCCAAACAAAAGGCACGCGATGGCAAAGCGACGGGTTTTTTGCGCAAGCCGGTCAATGAAGAGCAGCTGGCTGCTTTACTCGAAAAACTTAAGGAACGTTACCCGTCATCACCTGTGGTGCCAGCTGCATCTGTGGCTGCTTCTGGTGATGAATCTTTGCATCCTCACACTACCTCTACTGGTGAGCCTGAGCCGATACCAGTGAAAGAGGTGCGTGAATTGCGCCACGAAGTTGGTAAGGTTTATGTCAAATTTGAACGCCAACAGGAATCACTGACTTCATTAAAAAATATGCTTCAGAGGCAGGCCAATGATTTGGCGCATTTGCAAAATAATCTCCAGCAAAATGAAAGATCCATGAAAAAGCTTTCGCTTCTGGCTGCTGGTGCAGCTGCAATTGCATTGGTTTGTATCGTTCTATTTTTTGTTACTTGATAATGCTGGATAGCGATGGCTATATTTGCGATCTATATCATTCTGCCCGGGCTATTTTGGCTGTTTGGTGCGCTGTTTGATTTGCCATATTGGGGACTTGTTGCAGGGCTCATCGTGACGTTAATTTGGCAGCATTGTCAGCAGATGAAATTGGTCAAGTGGGTACGAGAGGGCGCTAAACGAGCGCCCCCAGAGATGTTTGCGCCACTCGATGAGGTCGCCAGTTTTCTGATTAAGCGGCGTAAGCAATCGCGTAAGCGTAAGCGTAAATTGCAGGATTTGCTCAGTAGGCTCAATGAATTGGCCAAAGCGGTGCCTGATGCAGCGATGATCGTCGATGCGCAGGGGCGTCTGCTCAATTTTAACCATGCTGCGCAACGCCTTTTGGGCTTGACGCCAGCTATGGATAAAGGAACGCGCATTGATCACTTGATTCGCGGTGAGTCATTTGCCAAATTTTGGCACGATGAGGAAAGTAGCGGCGCAGTCACGATCCGTTTACCGGGTGATTTGGCGATTTATATCGAGCTGAGCCGTGTGCCGTTGTCGCAAGGCAACAAGTTATTAATCGCCAGAGACGTTACCAATCTTGTGCTGCTCAATCAGAAGCGCAAGGCTTTTACTGATAATGCGTCACATGAATTGAAAACACCACTGACCGTGATTAGTGGTTTTCTTGAAGTGATGGAGAGCCATCCTGACCTCGCGCCATCTTTGGCGATGCCGGTTAAGGAGATGCGCAGTCATGCGGAGCGAATGCGCGAGTTGATTAAGGATATGCTGCAGCTGGCGAGTCTGGAGCAGCAACAAGTGCCACTGAAGGAATCTCTGGTTTCTGTCGATGACTTGTTCGCTGAATTGCAGCGCTCAGCAAATCAGCGCTTTAGCAATGGTGTCGGCGTGGTTTACCGTTCAGCACCATTTCATATGTGGGTTGATGAGCAGTTGATTTATTCGGCGCTCAACAATCTGATTACCAATGCGTTGCTCCATGCGCATAGTCGGCATAGTATCGTCCTGGATGCGATGGTGAGTAGTGATGGCATTGAGTTGACTGTCAGTGATGATGGTATTGGTATGGCAGCTGAGCATTTGCCGCGCATTACTGAGCGCTTTTACCGCATTGATGGGCAACGGGGTGCGGTGAGTGGTTCAGGACTGGGTTTGGCTATTGTGCGCCATGCTGTTGAGGCATTGGGTGGTACTTTGACGGTGCACTCAGTGGAAGAACAGGGTTCAACGTTTTGTATTCAGCTGCCGTATTCACGTTATCGCAGCCAGGCTGATATTGATGAAGCCTCTTTGAAAAAAGAAGAGCTATCATCGTAACGTCTTAAGACCTGTATGAGAAAAAGGGGCTATGCTATTTATGGCGTAGCCCCTTTTTAGGATTGTGATCAGTTGTCTTACTTAGTCGTGCTGATTGCTTCTATCGCGTACTGGCCTAGGGTTGTTGCCATTTTCTTGTGAAGGCCAACCTTCGCGCTGGCGTGCACGGTCGCCGTCGTGCTCATCTGTTTGGTCGTGCCAGAGGTGAACATGGGGTGGGGTAAGGGAAGTCGATACCAGCGGCATTAAGCTTTTTATACACAGCTTGTAATACTTCGCCTTTGACGTGAATTTGTGTACTGCGGTCGGATTTAGTCCACCAACGCAGGCGAATGATATTGGCAAAATCGCCGAGCTCTACCGGGATGGTTTCCGGCTTGGGGTCGGCTTCAACACCTTGTATGGATTGGCAAGCTTCGTATGGATTGGCAAGCTTTGATCATCAGTGCCGTACTTTGTCCCAGTCGTCATTGCAGCCTATGCCGATATCGTATTCTCGGTGTACACTTGACTCGCATGATTGATGGTTTTGTCACAGTTGGCCCTAGCAGTACTGGCAATGGCACGCGAAGGCTATTGTAAGACGGATATTGATTTGCGTGAACTGTGGTCGATGCTGATGCATAGTGGTGTGCGTAAAGTGCTCAAAAATAACCTGCGCCATGGCTTGAAGGAGCAGGGCAATTCATTGTGCAAGTCGTTTCCTGGAATTAGATTGTCACTGGATGAAATTTATGATGTTTGGCCGGAACTACACTGATGTATGTCATCAAATTGATAGGGTGCTAGAGCAAATTTAACTCAGTAAAATAGCGTTGGACAACGAGGTACTTTTAATATAGAAAATACGCATGAATAGCATTCAAATACTGTGTATTACAGTATGAGTTCTGTATTTTGAGGAATTTTCTTGTTGGAATATCAAGAGAGAAAATGGCGGAACGGACGGGACTCGAACCCGCGACCCCCGGCGTGACAGGCCGGTATTCTAACCAACTGAACTACCGCTCCGCAGCGGAATCGGAAACTACAAAATAGTTTGCCGTTAAAAAAAGCACTTAGAAAGTGCTTGGTTCGATGCAGAAATAAATGGCGGAACGGACGGGACTCGAACCCGCGACCCCCGGCGTGACAGGCCGGTATTCTAACCAACTGAACTACCGCTCCGCAGTGGTGGGTGCTAAAGGACTCGAACCTTTGACCCTCGCCTTGTAAGGGCGATGCTCTACCAACTGAGCTAAGCACCCTGCATCGTTGTGAGGCGTGCATTATAGGGGTTTTTGCAAGAGTCGCAAATATTTTTTTGCTTTATTTGCGACTTTTTTATTAATGCTATGTTTTTATAAATGCTTTTATCCTGACTTTTAGGGCAGAATTAGCGTTTATGGTTGTTGTCTCGCTCTTGATGCTTGCGATAAATGTTCACGTCGGGCAAACGCAATTCAATTTTGAGCCCCGGGTTATTGTCCAGCAAGTTAAGTGTGCCGCCATGGAGTGCAACGATGGCACTGACCAAAGATAAGCCTAATCCGTTTCCTGGTGTGCTGCGTGCACTGTCGAGGCGTACAAAGCGCTTGATGACTTCTTCACGCTGCTGATCAGGAATGCCTTCACCATCATCACTGACGGAGATCACGACTTGTCGGTTGAGCTTTTTCGCGGTTAGATTAATGTGCCCGCCTTGAGGGGTATATTTCACCGCGTTGTCGAGCAGATTAATGATCGCTTGCGCCAATAGTTGGCGGTTACCCATGATCGTGAGCTGGTGCTCAATATCAGAACTGAAGCTGTGTTCGCCTTCTTCGGTGAGCACTTCGTAAAGCTCCGCAAGATCTTCTCCAATTGCTGTGACGCTGATTTCTTCAAAGTCGTCTTTCGCGCGTGCCTCAACTTGAGCAATATTGAGTAGAGCATTGAAGGTTTTGAGTAGGTTTTCGGCATCTTGTACAGAATCTGCAATGACGTCTCGCAGCTCATCGCAAGTGACATTTTTATCCAGCAGCGCCACTTCCATGCGGTTGCGCAAGCGGTTGAGGGGGCTGCGTAAGTCGTGGGCAATGTTGTTTGTGACTTGGCGCTGACTGCTGATCAAGCCTTCTATGCGGTCAAGCATATGGTTGAGGTCATTGGCTAGCAGGTTGAGCTCGTCTGAGTCATTTTCTGTGGTTTTGATCCGGTCGGCAAAGTCACCATCGACGATATGGCGTGCCGTTTTACTGATACGCGCGATGGAGTTGGTGATATTGCGGCTGATCATAAATGAGCCAATGAAAGAGGCAATCAGAAGCAAACCTGTGACCATATAGACGATGTTGAGCATACTGGTCAGAAGGCGTTGCTGGGTGCGGATATCAAAGCCTGTGATGAGGACGTAGCTGTCATCAATTGGCGAGACGATGATACGCATTGAGCCAACCCTGCCGGCATGCGTTGTGTGCAAATCACATAGATCGCTGAAATTGCTGTCAACAAAAAGGAAATTTTGGGTTGAGCCGGGGAGGTAGTTAGGGTCAAGTGAATTTGCTCTGACCATACAGTAGGACATTGACGGCTCTGTCGGAATTCTTTCAGTCACACCGACTAATGGCGTGCGCATGTCCATGGTACGGCGATATGCCAAGACGCGCTTTAATCGTGCTGATTCACTGAAAAGGTGAGAGTCAATTTGCTGAGAAATTTCCTGCTCGGCTGTTTGGTAGATCATCACCATGGAGATGCCAGTCAAAATACTGAATGCCACAGTGAATAGTAAAGAGTAGCGAAAAGCTGTTGTTCTCGCTACTCTTTTGAGATCTTTTAAGAATTTAATTGTGTGCTGACGGATCATATAGGCTGTAACCAGCGCCTCGTTCAGTGTGGATTAATGGGGTATCGAAATCTTTGTCGATTTTGCTGCGCAGACGTGAGATATGTACGTCGATGACGTTGGTCTGTGGGTCAAAGTGATATTCCCAGACTTTTTCTAGCAGCATGGTACGAGTAACGACTTGTCCTGCATTGCTCATGAGGTACTCAAGCAAACGGAATTCGCGTGGTTGTAGATTGATCTTTTGCCCGCCGCGCGTCACTTTGCGCTTCAAACGATCAAGCTTGAGGTCTGCGACTTCGAGGATCATCTGGTCTTGGATATCACTGCTGCGGCGGCGAGTGAGTGCTTGAACACGAGCCAAGAGCTCGGAGAAAGCATACGGCTTGACCAGATAATCATCGCCACCGGCTGCAAGGCCTTCGACGCGATCATCGACTTCGCCCAATGCTGAGAGAATCAGCACTGGTGTGGTGATGCCATCTTTGCGTAGTTGCGAGATGACTTCGAGCCCTTCGAGCTCGGGTAGCATCCGGTCAACGATAAAAATATCATATTGCCCATTTTGCCCCATGCTAAGGCCTTCAGTGCCTGTATGGGCTACATCGGCCACATAGCCACTTTCGCTAAGTCCTTTTGCGATGTAGGCTGCGACATCTTTGTCATCTTCAATTATCAATACATGCATACTTTCTCCTTTTACGCGACTGGATGTTTTTTAATATGCTATCCAGCAAAGCGCATAACTGGTTGACGTAAAATTCAGCCTCTATATTAAAACAAGTGGAGATTTTTATGAATAAAAGCTTAGTAACGATTGCTTTGGCAGGATTATGGAGTGTAGCAGCACATGCTGAACCAGCGCCGGATTTTAGTGCGCTGTTTGAGCAAACTAAGGACAGTGTGGTGAGTGTCGAAGTAGAGGCAACAGTGCCTCGTAATGCGTATCAGCAACAGATTCCCCCGGGATTTCCACCTGAATTATTCGAGCATTTTTTTGGTCGCCCACTCCCCTATGGGGAACAAGCACCAGAGCGTCGCCAGTCTGGGCAAGGCTCCGGTTTTATTATTGATGGTGATGGCTATATTTTGACTAATGCTCATGTGGTTGAAGGTGCGGATAAGGTCACTGTGCAACTGATTGACCGTCATGAATATGATGCTGAGGTGATTGGGGTAGATCAGCGTACCGATGTTGCATTGCTAAAAATTGATGGTCAGGATTTACCTGTTGCGGCGCTGGGCAACTCGGATGATGTGAAAGTTGGTGACTGGGTGCTCGCTATTGGCTCGCCATTCGGCTTTACACATACAGCGACTAAAGGCATCGTTAGTGCAGTATCACGCAGCCTGCCCAACGGTGCATATGTACCTTTTATTCAGACTGATGCCGCAGTTAATCCAGGAAATTCTGGTGGACCACTGTTTAACAGTAAAGGTGAGGTAATCGGTATCAACTCACAAATTTATAGCCGCAGTGGCGCATTCAATGGTTTGGCATTTTCTATTCCGATTAATGTCGCTAAAAATGTTGCTGATCAACTTAAAGAGGGGGGCGAGGTTTCTCGTGGCTGGCTTGGTGTGAGCATTCAGGGTATTGATCAGGCGTTGGCTAAGTCATTTGGTATGGATCATCCGCAAGGAGCATTGATCACCGGTATTATGCCTGATAGCCCCGCCAAGGCTGCTGGGTTAAAACCGGGTGATGTGGTGCTTAGTTATAACGGTAAGCAGATCAATAAATCTTCAGACTTGCCGCCAATGGTTGCTTTGACCCCGATCGGTGATGAGGCCGAGCTGGAAGTGTTGCGTAATGGCAAGAAGGAAACCGTAATCGTGACCATCGGCAACCTCGAAAGTATGTCTACCGAAACGGCAACCTCAGCGAAAACAATACTTGGGTTAAGCCTGCGCAATTTGGATGAGAATGAGCGTAAAGAGCTGGGGCTGGAAGATCAGGGTGTGTTAGTCAGCTCGGTCAAGCGTGACTCAGCGGCTGCCAAAGCTGGTTTGCGTGCAAATGATATTCTGCTTGCAGTTGGTAGCCGTACCGTTGATAGCGTTAAAGCCGCATCAGCTGCATTGCAGGATGCTGAAAAGCGTGGCGGTGTGGCGCTGTTGATCCGCCGCGGTGAGCAAACAGTCTATTTACCTCTCGATATCCAGCAATAATATGATGACATGCATCGCACTTTTGGGTGATGCATGATTAATTGACCTTGATTTAGTCAGCACCCACTTTTGTGGGTGTTGTCACATTACCGACATATTCGCCTTGCAAAATGAAGTTTTTAATTTAGGAAAAATTATGACTTCACTTCCTCGTACAGGCTTTTTAGGGGTTTCTAGCCTCAGTTGGCTATTTGCGATCTTACTTTTAGGATCTGTTGGGTATTTTATGTGGTGGGGTATGGCTTATACCGAATACCATCACGTCGCAATATTTATTATTGCAGCCTTGTTTGGCATTTTTATGGCATTCAATATTGGCGGTAATGACGTCGCTAACTCATTTGGTACTAGTGTCGGTGCTGGTACTTTATCAATCACTCAGGCGCTGATGGTAGCCGCTGTCTTTGAAGTTAGTGGTGCTGTGATTGCTGGCGGTGAGGTAACAGATACGATCCGTAAGGGCATTGTTGATTTGAGTAGTGTAGCGCTTGAGCCAATGCAGTTTGTGTATATCATGATGTCATCTTTAATGGCCGCTGCGTTTTGGTTACTGTTTGCGACGAAAAAAGGCTGGCCTGTTTCAACCACGCATTCAATTATTGGTGGTATCGTCGGTGCTTCGCTTACGCTTGGCGTGATTTTGCCTGAAGTACATGCGACGAGCTTGGTACAGTGGGGTGAAATTGGCTCTATTGCGATATCTTGGGTGTTATCACCAGCACTGGGCGGGTTGATGTCCTATATTTTGTTCGGGTTGATTAAGAAGCATATTCTCAATTTTAATGATGCTGCCGAAGACCGCCTGAAAGATATCAAGAAGCAGAAAAAAGCCCTCAAAAAGAAGAACAAAAAAGCTTTTGAACGGCTTTCTGAGTTGCAGCAAATTGCCTATACCAGTGCCATGGCGCGAGACGCACGTGCTTATCGTGATGATGATTATGATGCCGAAGACCTTGAGTCTGACTATTATCGTGAGCTAGAGCGCATTGAAGCGCAGAAAGAAGATGTGAATGCACATCATGCATTGGAGCACTGGGTGCCGCTATTGGCTGCCGGGGGCGCTATGATTATATCCGCAATGATGCTGTTTAAAGGACTCAAACACCTTGAATTGGGGCTGAGTTCGTTGAGCAACTATCTGATTATGGGTATGATCGGTGCGACGGTTTGGATGGCGACGTTCATTTATGCCAAAACACTCAAGACTGAAAATCTGGGTAAAGCTACCTTCCTCGTATTTAGCTGGATGCAGGTATTTACCGCCTCTGGTTTTGCATTCAGTCATGGTTCGAATGATATCGCTAACGCGATTGGTCCATTTGCTGCGATTCTCGATGTGCTGAAAACCAACAATATAGCTTCACAAGCACCAGTGCCGTTAGTGGCGATGGTGGTATTTGGCATTGCGCTAATTGCAGGCTTGTGGTTTATCGGTAAGGAAGTTATTCAGACGGTTGGTACCAACTTGGCCAAAATGCATCCGTCTTCCGGGTTTGCGGCTGAGCTGTCAGCTGCGTCAGTCGTAATGATTGCCTCAATATTGGGTTTACCCGTTTCAAGTACGCATATTTTGGTTGGCGCGGTACTTGGTATTGGCTTGGTCAACCACAATGCAAATTGGAAATTAATGCGACCAATTGCGATGGCTTGGGTTATTACACTACCTGCTGCTGGTATCATCGCGAGTATTGCATTTTTGTTATTGAATAAGCTTGCCTGACCCTTTGACAAGCAAAATATCCTGGCGTATAGTTTGCTCATAGCATGGCTGCAGGGTTCGCGTTTCCTACAGACCCCTTGACCCTAATTACTTAGTGCCCGGGAGTCAGACGCGGTCGGGCGAGCAAGCTCACCTTGAGTGAGAAGCCCGAAGACCTGCTGAGACACCCACTTGAACCTCTCGGTTCAAGGGCAGATGGTTAAGCGGCCCAGGTGGTCATGCTCTATATTCCAGCCCGATGTATTGCATCGGGCTTTTTATTTGCGTTCGAGATAGACTGCGGAATCCTAATCTACAACTCGACACTCAATCAGAAGTAACTGATCATTTCTCGAAGTTGCGGTTTTCTCTTGATTTTGTTATAGTTCGCGCCCTTGCTACGGACTGTGGATATAGTCTGTGGCATCTCCTTGCTGCTTGGAGTTATGCAAGTGGCTGTTTTTAATCCATAAGGAGCAATTATGCGTCATTATGAAATCGTTTTTCTGGTTCATCCCGACCAGAGCGAACAGGTCAATGGTATGGTTGAGCGTTACCGCTCAATGATCGAAAGCAAGGGTGGCAGCGTGCACCGTTTCGAAGATTGGGGTCGCCGTGTATTGGCATATCCAATCCAGAAGCTGGTCAAGGCTCACTACATTCTCATGAACATCGAGTGTGATGCCGATACGCTGGAAGAGCTTGAAAGCAACTTCCGTTTCAACGACGCGGTTCTGCGTCACATGACCATCCGTCGCGAAGAAGCCATCACTGATGCTTCTCCGATGATGCAAGAAAGCAACAAGAAATAAGGAGTAGATTATGGCTCGTCGCAGAATGTGTCGTTTCACAGCCGATGGCGTGAAAGAAATCGATTATAAAGATCTCGATACCTTGAAGTCTTACATTACTGAAGTAGGCAAAATTGTTCCAGCACGTATTACTGGTACTAATGCTTACTATCAGCGTCAGTTGGCCACAGCGGTCAAGCGCGCGCGTTTCCTCGCGTTGTTGCCTTACTCTGACCAGCACTAAGGAGGCAATTTAATGGATATTATTTTGTTAGATCGCGTTGTAGGTCTTGGTGAACTGGGCGACACCGTTTCAGTTAAATCCGGCTATGCACGCAACTATTTGATCCCAACTGGCAAGGCTACTGAAGCTACTAAAGCCAATTTGGAAAAATTTGAAGCGCGCCGCGCAGAGCTTGAAAAGCAATTGGCTGAGCGCCTTGCTGACTCACAGCGCCGTGCTGAAGCACTTAATGGTAAAGTGCTGACTATCTTTTCTAAAGCTGGTGATGAAGGCAAACTGTTTGGTTCAGTTGGCACACAGCAAATTGCTGAAGCCGCTGAGCAACAAGGTTTGGAAGTTGAGCGTCAGGAAATTCTGATGCCTAATGGTACCATCCGTGAATTGGGCGAATATGAAGTTGATTTACAGCTTTATGGTGATATCGCCGCTCAAGTATTGGTACGTGTCGTCGTCAGCGAGTAATTGCTGACAGTCAAATAATGAACATGCTATATCAGACACACGGTTGTTTTGTGTGGCAGAATAATTGTTTGGCTTAGATATACCGAAACAAAAAAGCCCGCACATGGTTGCGGGCTTTTTGTTTTTTAGACCGCAACACTATAATGCATACTCGCCAGTGTGTCTGGGTGATTGGTGGGGATATCGGGTTCGGTATTAGGGATAAATGGAAGGGTGAACATGGCAGAATATGATGAAGAAGCACGGGTCAAAGAGTCTCCAAAATCGCGGGAAGCAGAACAGGCGGTTATTGGCGGACTGTTGATTGATAACAATGCATGGGAGCGGGTGGCTGACCGTGTTCAGGCAAGTGATTTCTTCTATCAAAATCACCGTGTAATTTTTCAGTCTTTGGTTACGCTGGCGGATAAGTCGCAGCCGTTTGATGTGGTGACGATTGCTGAATTGCTGCGTAATCGCGAAGAGCTGGAAGAAGCTGGCGGGATTGAATACTTGCGCCAGTTAGGTATGGAAACACCAAGTGCGGTTAACGTAGTTGCGTATGCTGATATTGTGCGCGAGAGAGCAGTATTGCGTCAGTTAATTGCAACTTCGGG
Source organism: Cardiobacteriaceae bacterium TAE3-ERU3 (assembly GCA_019218315.1). NCBI lineage: Bacteria > Pseudomonadati > Pseudomonadota > Gammaproteobacteria > Cardiobacteriales > Cardiobacteriaceae > Cardiobacteriaceae bacterium TAE3-ERU3. Next base: position 146,361 of record JAHUUI010000006.1, read on the forward strand.
CGAAATCGCCAATAGCGCCTATTTCCCCGAAGGGCGTGATGTTAAATCATTGCTTGATAGTGCGGAACAGCGTGTGTTTGCCATCGCCAATCAATATCAAAAGAATGAGCGTGAAGGTTTCCAACAGGTTAAAAATGTTGCGGCTGATGCGGTTGAATATATTAAAGAGCTGGCACGGCGTGACAGTAATATCACTGGTTTTCCAACCGGGTTTACCGATCTTGATGATAAAACTGCCGGCTTGCAACCTGGTGATTTGATTATCGTGGCCGGGCGTCCGTCGATGGGTAAGACCACTTTTTCGATGAATATTGCCGAGCATATCGCTTTGGCGACGAACCAGCCTGTGGCCGTGTTTTCTTTGGAAATGCCAGCGCGATCTTTAGTCATGCGTATGATTGCTTCTTTGGGGCGGGTTGAGTCCGAGCAGTTGCGGACGGGTAAGCTGGATAAGCACAATCTGGGCAAAATGACGATGGCGGTTAATCAGCTGACCGGCGCCCCTATTTTTATTGATGATAGCTCTAGCCTTAGTCCAACTGAGCTGCGTGCTCGCGCACGGCGCTTACAGCGTGAAGAGGGGCAGCTGGCGTTGATTCTGATCGATTATTTGCAGTTGATGCAGTTACCTGATTCTAACGAAAACCGCGCGACACAGATTTCCGATATATCTCGCTCGTTAAAGCTATTGGCAAAAGAGCTCAATGTGCCGGTGATTGCGCTGTCGCAATTAAACCGTTCGCTTGAATCTCGACCGGATAAGCGACCAGTAATGTCTGATATTCGTGAATCGGGTGCGATTGAGCAGGATGCGGATGTGATTATGTTTGTTTACCGCGATGAGGTCTATAACGAGAACAGTGATGATGCAGGCATTGCGGAGATTATTATTGGTAAGCAGCGTAATGGTCCGATCGGTAAGGTCAAGCTGGCCTTTCTTGGTAAATACACCAAGTTTGATAATTTGTCTGCAGGGTATATCGACCCGGATGAGGGAGAGTAGCGATGCGCCCATTACGAGCTGAGATTGATCTTGCAGCACTACGCCATAATTTACGTGAATTGAGTAAGCGTGCAGAGCCAGCTTCAGTGATTGCAGTGGTAAAAGCCAATGCGTATGGGCATGGTGTGGAGCATGTGCTACCGGCATTGAGTGAAGCACCACAATTGGCTGTGGCTTGTATTGAGGAGGCTGTTACTTTACGCAAATTGGGCGCAGCTCAGCCGGTTGTTTTGCTGGAAGGGATCTTTGCGGCTGATGAAATTGCCTTGTGTGCCCGGGAAGATTTTATCCCGGTAATTCATGATTTGCGCCAGCTTGAATGGCTACGCATGCAATCTATGTATCCACTCAAGGCATGGCTTAAGGTTGATAGTGGTATGCATCGCCTAGGTTTTCAGCCTACAGATATGAAGGAAAGTATTGTTGCTGCTAAGCAACTGGCGCATATCGAGTGGCTTGGGATTGTCAGTCATTTTGCTTGTGCTGATGAGATTGATCACAGCCATGCATTAATGCAATTAAGACGTTTGGATGATTTGGTCTTGCCTGAAGGTTGGATGCGCTGTCTTGCCAACTCTGCAGCGTTACTGCAGCTGGATGATGTATGTGCGGACTGGGTACGGCCAGGCTTGGCGTTGTATGGTATGTCGCCCATTGCGGATACAACGGCGGCAGATTTTGGTTTGCATCCGGTCATGCGCTTGCGTACAGAAGTCTTGGCAGTACGTTTGTTGCAAGCAGGTGAGAGCGCTGGTTACGGGCAAGGATTTGTTGCACCATCTCATGGACAGTTAGCGACGATTGCACTGGGCTATGGTGATGGTTTCTCCCGTACGATTCCCAGTGGCAAAGTCATGGTACGTATTGATGATAAGTCCTATCCACTGGTTGGGTGTATTGCCATGGATATGGCATTGGTATGGCTGGGTGATGATCGTGTATCACCCGGTGATGAAGTAGTGCTATGGGGTGATGGGCACGCTGTAGAGCTGGTGGCTGAAGCGGCGCAGACTATTCCTTATACACTGACGACTATGTTAACTGCCCGGGTGCATCGTGAGGTGGTCAATGGCTAAGGCTAAATCGCGTTTTGTCTGTCAGCACTGCGCTGCGGACTATCCCAAATGGCAGGGACAGTGCCACGAATGTGGGCAATGGAACTGCCTTGAGGAAGAGGCGGTAGTCGCTGCACCACCATCAGGTGCTAAAAGTGGGGCGCGTAGTGGCTATGCTGGTGTTGCTGCTGGCCAGGTGCAGCGGCTTAATGAAATAGAATTGTTTGAAGAAACGCTGACACCGTGTGGCATTAGCGAGTTTGATCGTGTGCTCGGTGGAGGTTTAGTCAAGGGTAGCGTAGTGCTGATCGGTGGTGATCCGGGCATTGGTAAATCGACGTTGCTGCTGCAAACAGTAGCGCACTTGGCTAAATCGCACGCTTGTCTTTATGTCAGTGGCGAAGAATCACCGCGCCAGATTGGCCTACGCGCTGAGCGCTTGGGGCTGTCACGCGATGATATCGTCCTGTTTAGCGAAACACAGGTGGAAAAGATTTTGGCCACTGCTGTTGAACACAAGCCACAAGTTTTGGTAGTTGATTCGATCCAGACGCTATATAGCGATGCTCTTAGTGCCGCACCCGGTGCGGTAAGTCAATTGCGTGAGTCTGCCGCACAGCTGGTACGGTTTGCAAAAAGTAGCGGTACGACAGTATTCATTATTGGCCACGTGACTAAAGAAGGTGCTATTGCCGGGCCTCGAGTACTGGAGCATATGGTGGATACGGTACTGTATTTTGAGAGTGAGGCGGGCAGTCGGTTCCGGATGTTACGTGCAGTGAAGAACCGCTTTGGACCTGTCAATGAACTGGGTATGTTTGCGATGCTCGAAGGCGGCTTGAAGCCAGTGAATAATCCATCTGCTATCTTTTTGTCTCGCCCTGATGGTCAGCAGCCGGGTAGTGTGGTTGTGCCTGTATGGGAAGGGAGCCGTGCATTGTTGGTTGAGGTGCAGGCGCTGGTTGATACGACGGGTGGCAGTTATGCACGACGGGTGACGCTAGGATTAGATGGCGGTCGCTTGGCAATGCTGCTCGCGGTTATGAATCGTCATGCAGGTGTCGCAACCCATGATATGGATGTGTTTGCCAATGTGGTTGGTGGTTTGAAAGTGAGTGAGACGGCAACAGACCTGGCGGTCATAGCTGCGGTTTGCTCTAGTTTACGTGACCGCGTGATCGCAACGCATACGGTGGTATTTGGGGAGGTGGGGCTATCTGGTGAGCTGCGCCCTGTAGCCAATGGAGAAGCGCGGCTAAAAGCTGCGAAGCAGCACGGATTCAAACGCGTGATTGTCCCGCAGGCAAATGCGCCACATGCTAAGATAGCTGGTTTGACTGTAGAAGCGGTTGCGACAGTGGATGATGCCCTGCAACTGTTATTTGATTAATCATTAGGAGTGCAATTATGACACAAGCGATTAATATCGCCGTTTTCCCTGTTGCTGGGTTTGGTACACGCTTTTTACCGGCGACCAAGGCGAGTCCGAAGGAAATGTTGCCAGTGGTTGATAAGCCACTGATCCAATATGCGGTTGATGAAGCTTATGCTGCAGGTATCCGTACGATGGTTTTTGTCACCGGACGTAATAAGTGGTCGATCACAGAGCATTATGACGTGGCTTATGAGCTTGAAAGTGAGTTGGAACAACGCAATAAGCAAGAGTTCCTTAAGATCGTACGTGAGATCAAACCTGATGATATGCGCGTGGTATATATCCGCCAGGAATTGGCTCTTGGTTTAGGGCATGCTGTATTGTGTGCACGTCCTATCGTTCGTGATCGTCCTTTTGCCGTGTTACTTGCCGATGATCTGCTTTATAACGATGGTAAGCCAGTAATGCAGCAAATGGTTGAGGTTTACGATAAGCATCAGCAGGGTGTTCTGGGTGTGCAAGAAGTGCCTCAAGAGCATACTAAGCGTTATGGCATCATTACAGAAGGTGCGCGCATCAATGAGCAAGTTTGTACAGTTGAGGCAATTGTTGAAAAGCCGGATCCAGCTGATGCACCTTCGAGACAAGCGGTCATCGGTCGCTATATCCTGCCAGGCAGAATTATGGATATTCTCGCTGAGACGAAACCAGGTGCTGGAGGTGAAATTCAATTGACAGATGCTATTGAACAACTGATCAAGGAAAAAACAGTACTTGCTTATCAATATGACGGTGTGCGTTATGACTGTGGTGACAAGTTGGGATATTTAAAAGCAAACGTTGAAATGGGCTTGCGTCACGCAGAGCTCGGTGAAGGTTTTGCTGAATTTTTGAAGAAATTAGAGGTGTAAGTGATGTGTGGAATCATTGGCGCGGTTGCTGAACGCAACGTGGTCCCTATCTTAATTGAAGGACTAAAAAGGCTGGAATACCGCGGTTATGATTCTGCCGGGTTGGTTGTCTGTGGTGATCAGGGTTTTGAGCGCTGCCGTGCGCTGGGTAAAGTGGCTGAGTTGGCTGAAAAGGCTAAAGCTGAAACCCTGACTGGCTTTACTGGGATGGCGCACACGCGCTGGGCGACGCATGGTGTACCCAGTGAAGCAAATGCTCACCCACATGTAAGTTGTAATAAAATTGCTGTTGTTCACAACGGTATCATTGAAAATCACCAATATTTTCGTTCGTTGTTGCAAGAAAAAGGCTATACCTTTACTTCTCAGACAGATAGCGAAGTGATTGCACATTTGATCCATCAGCATTATCAAGATAATGGCGGAGATTTATTACAAGCGGTGCAGGTTGTCAGCCGAGATTTGGATGGTGCTTATGCCTTGGTGGTCAGTGCAGCTGATCGCCCTGATGAGTTGGTCATCACACGTAGTGGCTGCCCAATGGTGATTGGTGTGGGGCTCGGTGAGCACTTTATTGCTTCTGATACGTATGCTTTATTACCGGTGACACGGCGTTTTGTCTACCTTGGTGAAGATGATGTTGCTGTGATCCGTCGTGAGGGGTATACCATTTATAATGCTCATAGAGAGCAAGTGACGCGGCCAGAAGAAGAAAGTGATCAAAGTGCAGCAATTTCTGGCAAGAATGGCTATAAGCACTTTATGCAGAAGGAAATGTTTGAGCAGCCTTCGGTCATTGCTGAAACCCTTGAAGGGCGTCTACTCAATGGTCAGCTCAATACTGCGTCATTTGACCCTGCTTTGCTCGATATGCTGGCAAAGGTCAAACAGATTCATATTATCGCTTGCGGTACCAGCTATCATGCAGGTTTAGTGATTAAGTACCATTTGGAACGTAGTGGCATTGCTACTCAGGTTGAAGTGGCCAGTGAATATCTTTATCGCGATGTTGCGGTGCAGGATGGTACGTTATTTGTCGCTATTTCGCAGTCAGGTGAAACTGCGGATACATTGGCTGCGTTGAGAAAAGCAAAGCAACAAGGATATTGTGGTTATATTGCTGTATGTAATGTGCCGGGTAGTGCGTTGGTACGTGCCTCGGAGCATGTATTACTGACACGTGCAGGTCGTGAAATCGGTGTTGCATCGACAAAAGCCTTTGTTACCCAGCTGGTAGCATTGCATCTATTGAACATACTTTTGCGCCAGGCAAATAATAAACCGGTTGCTGCTGATGTGATTGAGGCGCTTAGTCATTTGCCAACACATGCAGAAGCGCTGCTACAACTTGATGAGGAAATAGGGCGAGCTGCAAAATTACTTGAGGGCAAGCATGGCTGCTTGTTCCTTGGTCGTGGTGAGTGCTATCCAATTGCGATGGAAGGCGCATTGAAGCTCAAAGAATTATCCTATATTCATGCAGAGGCCTATCCTTCTGGAGAGCTAAAGCATGGGCCACTGGCGCTGGTCGATGAGCATATGCCAGTTATTGCGGTAGTTAAAGCTGATGCTGTTGCTGAAAAGGTCTTGAGCAATTTGCAAGAAGTGCAGGCGCGTGGTGGACGACTATTGATTTTTGCCGACAAACGGATTGACACCTCAGCTTTGCCTGATGCCCTTGTTATTTCTTTGGGTGAACTCGATGATGTAACAGCCAGCGTTGCAGCGGTCATTCCTTTGCAATTGCTGGCTTATCACGTCGCACTTCAGAGGGGTACTGATGTTGATCAGCCACGAAACTTGGCTAAATCAGTCACAGTTGAATAGTTGGATTTACTATAAAAAGCCGGATGATTTATCCGGCTTTTTATATACGCTACGGCCCAGCAGAAAATGGGCTAGATAAATTTTTTGGTGTCTGTGTCACTACCTTGAGCATAAAAATAGGTCTTTCCTGTGTTTGGTCGATATAGGTATTGTATTGTCTGCTCTCAGCCTTCCGAGCATGAGGGGCTTTGTGGTAATTGCCATAGAAAAGTGCAATCTATCGGGGTACATTGTGTGACTTGTGCACAGCCTATTGCTGATTCATCAATCCCTTGTGGACGATGTCTTGCTCAACCGCGCCCGTTTAAAGCCGTTTATATTGCACACCGTTATCGAGGTATCGTTCGTGATGTACTGCTGCAAGTAAAGTACGGTAAATCACGTTTGGCGATTAAAGTGCTACAAAATTGGGTTGCCGAATTGGCATCATCCATTACAGATCAATTTGATTTGGTTGTCCCTATGCCGATGTCATACTCACGGCTTATTCAGCGGGGGTTTAATCAGACGCATTATTTGGGAAATGCTGCAGCGACGGCATTGAATATTCCTTGCGTAAAGTCTGCTTTGTATAAGGCTAGGCGTTCTCCTCAGTCATTACTGTTGTCTGATACTGATCGGCAGCGCAATATTGCCGGTGCTTTTCAGTCTGGCCGTCAGCAGGTTTTTGGCCGTGTTTTGTTGGTTGATGATGTATTCACTTCCGGAGCCACCGCGAGCGAAGCCTCCAGAATACTATTGGCCGGTGGTGCTGAAAAAGTTAGTGTATTGGTTGTTGCTGCGCGTTAAAGGTTTTTATCATAAAAAATAAAAAGCCACCCTGAAAAGAGTGGCCTTGAGGGAATAGAGGAATCTTATTGCTTAACGCCTTCACCAGCAACATAGATTTCAGCGGACTTAGCAACCTTGTCGGGGATACCGTAGTCGTTAAAGTCCAGATCAAAGCTTGTTTCAAAGCCTGTACGGTAATTGCCCCATGGATCTTCGCCTTCACCTATTTTTGTGATTGGTAAAGTGATTTCCTGAGTTTCACCATTTACAGTCAATTCACCGCTCAGTTGTCCATCAGCCCAACCAGTAGACTTGAATGTCGCTGTAGCATTTGCCGAGGTGTTCAAAAAGTCTTTACCACGTAAGTGCTTATTGCGTTCACCATGGTCTGTATCTAGTGACTCAGTGTTGACAGTGACATCGACGTTGCTTATTTCACCAGTGTCGCTGTCGTAAGTATATGTTCCCTGTAGATCGTTAAAAGTACCGATGACGTAGCTATAGCCAAGGTGAGGAACTTTAAATTGAATCACAAAGTGGCCTGGGTCAATTTCATATTGCTCAGGTGCAGCTTGTGCTTGTAGAGCAAATAATGCTGTACCAATTGTCAGTGCCAATTTTTTCATTATAGAAGGTCTCCTTAGTTAAAAGCATTAACTATAATAATGATGCTCGATTCTCTTTCAAGTATAAAGTTGTTACCAAAGTTAAACATTTTCAGCTGATTAGCGCGGATTTATGCTTATCTATGGCTTGGGTAGTAACATACGCTTCAGGGTCGTATCACGATCAATCAATGCATGTTTAATCGCGCCTAAGGCATGCAAGCTGACGAGTACAATCAAGCTCCAAGCAGCATAGAGATGTATTGTCCCGAGGAGGGTTGCCTGATTATCTGCATTGATAATAGGTGGTAGTTCTATCCAACCAAAAACATTTATTTGGCTGCCCTTGGCTGTGGCAATCAAATATCCGGTGATAACCAGCGTTAGCAGTAGCAAGTACATCAGGCCATGTGTCGTATGAGCCATCGCGACTTCCCAACGTGTATGATTGGGTAAAGGGTAGGGCTTAGGGTGGATAATGATCCACAGAATGCGTAGGATCAATAATGTAAGCAGTACAATGCCAAATGACTTATGCCACTGTGGCCATGCGTTATATCCGGCATCGTAATATCCAAGGGTGACCATATATAGGCCGCTGGTAAAGAGGAATATGACAATGGCCGCCATACTCCAGTGCAACAATATATGCACTAATCCATAGTGTGTTGGTTTATTTGCAATCATGATGAAGATTATAGGGTTGTATTTTTGCTCGCATTATAACGACGAAGTTTTATCAACCCAATGAATGCTGTGTAACCCAAATGATGGGAATAGGTTGAGTGGGTTAGATCAGTTATGCTGCTCTCTGCGCCGTAGCTGCTGAATATCGCTGAGATAAGCCTTAATCAGTCGGGACTCATAAAGTGCGCCGAGTAATTTAGGGTTTTCAGGGCTTTCAAGTACCGGGATATGAGTACCATCAAATTGCCCCATCAGCTCGACAGCTTCCCAAATAGAGCTTAATCGGTACAGGCACTGACCATCTTGCATTGCAAATTCACTGGCAAGCTTGTCAGTATTCTCTGCTTGGCGCAGTTGCGCCCGGACTTCAAGTAGCGTCAAGCGGCCGATATAGTGGCCTTCATCATCGACAAGATAGGTTGTTGTTTGGCGACGCTCTAGGAGTTGTATCTCTACGTCTTTAAGTGCTGTATTACCACTGATATATGGAAATTCAGTATCAACCAGAGGCATGATTCTACGACGCTCTAAATACAGCATATCTCGCCCGATCGACATATTGATACCACGGGCCTTAAGTTGAGCATCAAAGTAGGAATTAACCCCTAGAACGCGGTAAGCAAGAATATTGGATAGAACAACACCAAGCATGACTGCGGATGTGACGCCGAAGTTCCCCGTGATTTCAAGGCAGATCAATATCATGGATATGGGTGCACCCATGATCGCTCCAGCCATGGCTGACATAGTCGTTATGATTAGCAGACCGCTATCGTGAAACTCTACAGGTAGATAAATTGTCGATAATTCCGAAATAATTGCACCAAGTACAGCTCCAAGAAACAGGGCTGGTGAGAATACGCCACCGGGGACGCCAAGCCCTACTGTGCAAATGGTGATTGCCAGTTTTGCAACAAATACAATGAGTAGTAGAGTCAGGGTTATCTGATAATTATTGATGATGCTGTGTAGAAAGTAGGAGCTAACACCCATAACTTCCGGGATATAGTAGGCCGTGAGAGCCATTAATATAGCGGCCAGTGATATTTTTTTTGCAACACTGGTTTTACGTCGGGCGAGTACAACCTGAGTGGTAATTGTACTCTTGATAAAAATTGTACCAACAATACCAGCAAGCACAGCGCTAATGGCGACGGATATATGTGTGGCTGGTGTTGTGATATATGTATTGTCATTACCTAAAAAGGTCGAAATATGGAATACTTCACTGGCAAAAATGTAGCTAGTTACAGCACTGATTGTGATAGGAGCAACAGCGCGAACTGAGAAAAATCGGAAGATAACCTCATGAGTAAAGACGACGGCTGCGATTGGGGCATGGAAAATGGCAGCAATAGCTGCTGCGACGCCTGCACCGATACATACATGCATGTAATGGTCTTTAAAAACGGCAAATTTATTGGAAAGGTAGCCTAAGCTTGCGCCAAATTGTACAGTAGGTCCATATTGGCCTACGGAATATCCACTTCCGAGTGAGACTAAAGCGCCGGCTACAGAATAAAATGATGAACGTAGGCTAAAGCGATCTTGGTTAATATGGATACTTTCGATAATATCTGTTTGGCTATGCTGGCGCTTATCTGGGATTTGATGCAGGATGTAAATGAGGAAGGGTGCACCAATAATAGGGACTAATGCTCGTATCCATGCCTCATTGATATCAAGAATGAAGGCTAGCTGATTACTTTGCCATGACATGCTAAGAAAGCGAACCATCTGGTTAAAAATACCAGTCGCCATAGCAACAAGTATTCCAATGATGACAGGCATCAAGTAACTGATGAGTATGGTGAAAATCCGAGTCATTATTTGATAAAACAAAAAATTGTATGGATAATTGTTAAAGTATATTATAGGTGATACCGCATAGATCCGTTAGGTATATAGCGCATTTTTGTGGTATCAATTTTAAGTAAGGGAGAAACATATGCGTACACTCATGATAACACTGGGTTTAGTCAGTGGCTTGGCATTTGCCGATGATGTTGATGTTAATGATTGTATCATTCAGGAAGTGCTGCCTGGAAAGCACATGACAGGTGCTTTTGTTACTTTTGATAATGAGACAGAACAGCCAGTAGTCTTAGAAAAAGCCGCTATTGCATCGCTGAGTGATCATGTTGAGTTGCATGAAATGGCTCATCAAGATGGTGTGATGAAAATGCAGGAGATTAAACAACTTGAACTGCAGCCGGGTGAGACAGCTTTTAAAAAGGGTGGTTATCACGTCATGGTCATGGATATTGCCAAAGCTCCTGAAATTGGTAGTGAATATGAAATGACTTTTACCTTTGCCAACGGCAAGACAGCATCATGTGAAGCAGAAGTACTAAGCGTTGATGATGTGATGGAGCACTTTGGTGGTAAGCATGGCGATATGGATCACAATCATGAGCATAGTGATATGGATCATAGCCATAAGCATGGAGATATGGAACACAGTCACGAGCATCATCACGATGACGCTGATCACAAAGGTCATAAGCACGAGTCATAATGCTCACGTACTTTAGGCAATTTCGCCGTATCAGCTTGCCAATTTTTGCGATTATTGGCATAGCTGGTGCGGTTTGGTTTATGAGGTCTTTTTCAGCGGTCACTCCAGAGCAAGTGATGAGCTCTTTATTTGACGTCAGCGCGCCTACCCGCTATGCATTCGTTAGTGATAAAAATAAAGCAAGTGTTGCTGTTGTCGATTTACTTGAGCATAGGCAGGTATCGACATTAACACTGCAGGCGCCCCCTTATTTTTGGGCACTGAGCGCAACGCAGGGGAAATTGTTCTATAGCGCTTATGATGACACTGTCGTCCATATACATGATGTTGCTAATCACAACGAGCAGCAACTTAACCTTCCGCATAGAATACAGGCATGGCAATACAGCGATGCTCATCACTGGCTTTTTGTATGGGGTGATGGTTTCGTGAGTAGAGTTGATATTATTTCAAATGATATCGAGACAGTCGATGCTGGTGTAGCAGTGTTGGATGGCATGTTATATGACGCGTTTTTACAAAAATTATGGTTAATTGATGGCGAGCATAATCAATTAACTGCGTGGGCATTGACCGAAGCAGAGCAAAACCCAACTTTATACCACTATCCTTTATCTGTAGGTGCACATGATTTTGCACCATTGACCAGTACTCCAGATGGCTTATACCTTCTTATAGGCTTTGCCGATGAGAATAATCAATATCAGCTTAAACTATGGGATATGACAATAGCTGCTTGGGTCGAAAAACCATTTTTGCTACATCAATCGCCATTAGTGCGACCTTATGCTGGTGCTCGAGGTCGTTATCTTTGGGTCTTTGCGCAGGATGGCCAGGGCTTGCGTATAGACGTTGCATCCCCTCATTTAACTGAGGTAGTTAAAACGTCGGTTGCTGGGGTGAAACATATTGCTACTGGTTGGCTCGATCAAAGATTATTGGTCGCAGGTGAGTCAAACGCAGAAATTTATGAGGCGGGGTCATTAAATCGTGTGGCTCAGATTGCATTACCGTCCACAGTGCAAGAGGTTTTTATTACAGCAGACAGTAAAACAGCCTTGCTGACGGTGGATGGCACACCATTTCTGTATGCAATTGAGCTGAAGGGAGGCGGTTTTTCCGAGCTTGAACTCGGTGGCATTGCAAATCCAGATAAGGTCATTATGGGGGCTTCTGCAACACTCTGCCACTAATGCAGGTTAATCTATGATAATAAATAGATCTGATCGTTTTTATTTTTTATCGCGTATACTCTAAGTGTCATTATTTGACGATATCAATGCAAAATCACAACTAGGAGTAGAGCATGAGTACTGAACAACGAATTGAGAAACTTGAAGCTGAATTCAAAGAATTACAAGGTTTTGCCAAAGAAGCTCGTTCTTCTATTGATAAGATCGCTGCTGATCTGAAAGATCGTGCTGAAGAAGGCTACGAAGATTTCAAAGACAGCGCGGAAGATGCGTGGGATGAAGCACAATCTCAAGGTCGTGCATTGCTGAGCAAAACTCGCCGTAATGCCAAAAAGGTATATTACAATACCCTTGATTACACTCAAGAGCACCCATGGCGCGTAACTTCATCAGCACTGGCTTTGATCGGTGTTGTAGGTTTGGTTTGCTACTTGGTTAGCGAGCGCTCGAACAACCAGCTGGACAACCTGCGTCGCCGTTACCGCGATCTGTTCTAAACCTGATAATTTAAAACATTAGGTTGGTCAAAAGCGTCTGCCTTAGGCAGGCGCTTTTTTGTTAAGCAGTACACCAAGGCCGGTAGAGCGTTTAATCGGGTTCATGAGTGCACCGTTGAGTACCGTCTCGCTCGCATAAATACTTAAGCGCTTCTTGGCTCTTGTGATGCCTGTATAAAGTAGCTCTTTGCTGCATAAGTGTTGGCTTTTATTTAGTGCAATGGCGACATGTTCGTACTCTGATCCCTGTGACTTATGGATGGTAAATGCATACGCAGGCAGCCATTTTGCAGGATTGATTTGTGCAAGAGGTATTGGATCAGCCATGCCAGGGAAAAAAACAGCCAATTCTTGGCCTTTTTGTAAGCACAGGCCGATATCTCCATTAAAAATATTTTGTCGATAATCATTTGCTGTAATCATAATGGGCATACCGTGAAATACGTTTGCATCCAGCGGTTCGTGTTGTATTTTTTTATGTAATTGCATCATCGCACGATTAATCTGCTTTGCGCCGAGTGGGCCGTGATGGCTAGCGCATAAAATGCGGTATTGATCAAATATCCTTAGTAATGCTTGGGCATCTCGCTCTTTTTCTAATGCGTTTATATAGTTGGCATATGGTTCAAACAGATCCTGATAAATATGCTGTTCAAACTCAGAGATCCATTTGATATCCGGTGAAGTATTCAGTGTCTCAAAAAAAGGAGCTGGTAAGTCTTCTGGTAAAGTGGCCTGCTGTAACAAAGTTGAAATTTTTCCAATACCTGCTTCGGCATTAAAGCGTGATGATCGCTGCAAGGTTATCAGTGAATTTTGCATAACTGGGTGATGTGTTAAATCGTGTAACACCGCCCCGGGGTCAACGGCAGCTAATTGATCTGCATCACCAAGTAATATTAACTTGGCTTGTGGTGAGACTGCTGCAAACAGCATAAATGCCATGTCCAAAGAAAGCATCGAAGCCTCATCAATGATGACAACGTCGAATGGTAAATGATGGCTTTGGTGATAAAAAGGCGTGCCGTCTGTGCCGATACCTAATAATCTATGTAAGGTTTGTGCGGTGAGGGGAGGAGTAGTCTCTGCTGAGCTTGCTATACTTGCCCGTAGAGACTCTTCCATTCTTTTGGCCGCTTTTCCAGTCGGTGCGGCAAGCGCAATCTTTGTATCCGGTGATGATGAATGTATTAACTGCACAAGCCTTGCTACCGTAAAAGTCTTACCTGTACCTGGTCCACCATTGATTAATGTTAAATGATTGCAAGCAGCATGCCGTACAGCAGCTGCCTGTTCCGGGAACAGCTTGTCAGTAAAAGTATCGATATTAGAGGGGAGAGGATTTGAAGGAAGTGCAATTCTGGCTTTGATAAGGCTAGCCAGCTGGTACTCGGCTGACCAGCTGCGATAAAGCCAAGCCATACCGTCGTCATATACAACTGGAGCGAAAGCCCCTGACTCGGCTCGTTTAGTATCTATTACGAGATACATATCTTTAGAGAGGCGATTATCAAAAATTGCCGTATCACCATTAGCTAGAGAATCAAAAAGCTGTTCTATAGTGAAAATGAATGAAGAGCGCCGTGCTTCATCCTCAATATTCAGCCTATCCAGCCAGTATGTTGCTAATGCCTTCATTTTTACTATCGTGATATTGAAAAGAGCATTCTAAAATAACGCCGAAATGAGTGCATCACTATTCATAAAAACGCTGGATAGGATGTGTTTCGAAATAAAATTGCAACAGAAACATGGTGTAATGTAAGTTTTGATATTTTTTTGTGTGAAGGGCTTGCGTAGGCATGAGAAATGTCTATAATACGCCTCTCGCTTCACGGGGCGGCCACTA
>JAHUUI010000007.1 GCA_019218315.1 Cardiobacteriaceae bacterium TAE3-ERU3
GCACAAACTATCTTATTTTGTTGTTAAAGATCTGCTTCATTAGTGCCGCCTTAGTGGCCGCCCCGTGAAGCGAGAGGCGTATTATAGACATTTCTCATGCCTACGCAAGCCTCAGCGCCAAAAAAAAATTATATTATTTCTTTTGGCGCTGTTTTTAATATATTTTTACTTTGAATTTTTGAGCGCTTTAACCATTTTCAAGGCATCCCCTGTCTCTTTTACGTCATGCACCCTAACTACCGCAGCGCCTAGCCAAGCCCCTAATGCTGCCAATGTAACACTGCCATGCAAGCGCTGCTCAACTGGAGCATCGCCGAGGTAGTACCCGATAGTTGATTTACGAGACACTCCAATCAATTTTGGCAATGCTGGTACAAAAGATGCAATTTGCTTAATCAGCATCATATTCTGCGAAGGATTTTTCCCAAAACCAAAACCAGGATCAACAATAATCCGATTTTGGGCAACACCTGCTTTTTCAGCACTTATTATGCGCTCTTCCAGATAACGCTCTACCTCACCGACCACGTCACTATATTGGGTATTAGTTTGCATATTTTCAGGCATACCGCGCATATGCATGATGCACAATGCACAATTTGAGGCTGCGGCAGTCGCTAGCGCTCCATCATCTTCAAAGCCATGTACATCATTAATCATGTCTACACCAAGCTCCAGCACCGCACGCATCACTGCTGTTTTTTTTGTATCTATTGAAATTGGAACACGCCCATCTCTCACCAACACCTCTACCACTGGTAATAAACGTGCAAGTTCTTCTTCAATGGATACAGCCTTTGACCCAGGACGGGTAGACTCCGCACCAACATCAATAATATCGACTCCTTCGTCAATCATCTTCGCCGCACGCTCCAAAGCTGCTTGCGGTGTGACAAAATGACCACCATCCGAAAATGAATCGGGCGTGCAATTCAGCACGCCCATAATTTTGGTTTCACTTAGATCAAGCTGGAAACGACCAGCTCGCAAATAGTTAGACATTTAACTCATCCTGCAAAATTAGCATTCGATCCACCTTTCGGTGAACTGTCATTCTCAATAACCGGATGATCGCCTCCAATGATGATACCATCGCGGCGATTGCTATCATCACTGCCATTGCCATCATCTGTAGAAGAGTCCGTCCAATCTTTAGGCTCACGAACAGGACGACGATTCATCAAGTCATCGATCTGATCTTCATCGATGGTTTCATACTTAACCAGTGCTTTGGTCATCTCATGCAAAATATCCATATTATCTTTAAGGATTTGCTCAGCACGATCATAGTTACGATCAATAATGGCTCGAATTTCTGTATCGATCATATGCGCTGTTTCATCGGATACATTTTTATGCTGAGTAACCGAACGTCCTAAGAAGACTTCATTTTCTTCTTCACCATAAGCCAATGGACCGAGCTTATCTGACAAACCCCATTGCGTCACCATATTACGTGCAATAGAGGTGGCACGTTCAATATCATTAGATGCACCTGTCGACACATGATCGTGACCATAAATTAGCTCTTCAGCGATCCGACCACCATAGAGACTGGATATCTGACTCTCTAGGCGCTCACGCGAGTAGCTATAACGATCCTGCTCAGGCAGGAACATCGTTACACCCAATGCCCGACCACGAGGAATGATAGTCACTTTATACACAGGGTCGTGTGATGGAACGATGCGACCAACGATACAGTGTCCAGCTTCGTGATAAGCAGTCATTTCTTTCTCTGCATCACTCATCACCATTGAACGGCGCTCTGCACCCATCATAATTTTATCTTTCGCATCCTCCATGTCTTGCATGGTGATGGTTTTACGATCACGACGTGCAGCAAAAAGTGCAGCTTCGTTAACCAAGTTAGCCAAATCGGCACCTGAAAAACCAGGTGTACCACGTGCAATATCACGAGCCTTGACGTCGTCATCAATTGGCTTCTTGCGCATATGCACTTTAAGGATTTGCTCACGTCCTTTGAGGTCTGGTAAGCCGACCACAACCTGACGGTCAAAACGGCCAGGGCGCAATAATGCAGGATCGAGTACATCCGGACGGTTGGTTGCCGCAATCACAATCACACCTTCGTTGCCTTCGAAGCCATCCATTTCAACCAGCAACTGGTTCAGTGTTTGCTCACGCTCATCGTGCCCACCACCAACACCAGCACCACGTTGTCGACCGACAGCATCGATCTCATCGATGAAAATAATACAAGGCGCATGCTTTTTCGCTTGCTCGAACATATCACGAACACGCGACGCACCGACACCAACAAACATCTCAACAAAATCAGAACCCGAAATAGTAAAGAAAGGCACTTTAGCTTCACCTGCGATGGCTCTTGCGAGTAACGTCTTACCGGTACCAGGAGGACCGACCATCAAAACGCCACGAGGAATCTGACCGCCAAGATGACTAAATTTGGTTGGATCACGCAAGAACTCAACCATCTCAACGACATCCTCTTTGGCTTCTTCAGCACCTGCAACATCAGCAAAAGTCACTTTGATTTTATCTTCAGGAATCAGTTTGGCACGGCTTTTGCCAAAAGAAAATGCGCCGCCTTTGCCACCACCGCCCTGCATTTGTCGAGTGACAAAAATGAACAGTGCGATCAAAATGATGATCGGCAACAAATTGATCAGAATCTTGCTGAGCAGGCTTTCTTTTTCAATTGGATCAGCACTAATAGTCACATTGTGATTGCGCAGATCACCGATAAGTGCAGCTGTATTCACTTCTGGGTTGTTAGTAACGAAGCGCTTGCCAGAGTTATCAGTAAAGTTGATCTTCATCTCTTGCAGATCAATATCTGCAGCTCTTACCTGACCATCCTCAACTTGATCCAAAAACTGGGAGTAACTAACTTCTCGGGTATTGCCCTTTAATCCCAGATTATCTACTTCACCCACCAAAAATAGAAACAGCAAGATCAAGCCGCCCCAAATTAATATGGATTTTTTCATATCGTTCAAAATAATTTCCTCTTCAAAGTGATCACCGACCGTTACCCTTAAATCCTTTAGCAAGCAAATATGTTTCTTGACTACGCTGCCTTGATGCTTGAGGTTTTCTCGTTAAAACAGCGGTAAAATCCTGTTTAAGCGAACGCATTAGTGTATCAAAACCAGGGCCATGAAAAACCTTGGTTAATAAATTGCCATCACGCTTTAAGTGTGAACAAGCAAACTCAACTGCAAGCTCGACCAAATGCATGCTTTTGGCCTGATCAGCCGACTTTATTCCACTGGTATTGGGGGCCATATCAGAAATTACAAGGTCAATTGCAACATCACTGCCCAAAGTTTTCTCAAGCTCATCGAGTACTGACTGCTCACGAAAATCACCTTGGATGAAAGTTACATCTGGCAATGAATCCATAGGCAAAATATCCAGTGCAAAAATATGACCTCGCCCCTGCATACATTCCGCCACATACTGCGACCACCCTCCCGGCGCCGCACCTAGCTCAACTATAGTCATGCCTGGCTTGATCAATTTATCTTTTGCTTGAATTTCTTTGAGTTTATACACCGCACGAGAGCGATACCCCTCCTCTCGAGCCTGCTGTACGTACATATCATTATGATGTTCTTTTAGCCAGCGTTTACTGGTTTTACTGCGTGCCATGTATTGGTTCTGCTATGCTGTAGGTTTTTACGATCGAACAGGATACTGCAATGTTAAACAAAGCCCAAATTCGTCATCTCAAAGCACTGGCACATCATCTGCAACCAGTCATATTAATCGGCAGCAATGGCATTACTGATGCTGTAGATAAAGAAATTAATAACGCATTAATTTCTCATGAATTAATCAAAGTAAAACTTGGCAACCTTGATGATACTGAGCAAGCTAAAATGATTGAGCATATCAGTACGGAACAACATGCAGAGTGTGTTCAAAAAATTGGCCACACCGCCGTTTTTTTCCGTCGCAACCCTGAAAAACCAAAAATTGAGCTACCAAAAAAATAATTTTTTGAATGGCGTCTTTTAGCAGACGCCATTTTTTAGACAGTTCAAATTATTGCTGCGACAGCAGCTTCTCTCCACATACTTGCTGAACAACTGCAACCAACACATCAGCTGCCAAAGCAACATCATCTAACGACGGGAAAGATGGTGCAATACGAATATTGCTGTCCTTTTCATCACGTCCATATGGAAACGCAGAACCAGCCGGTGTCAACTTTAAACCTAATTCAGCACATTTGGCTACCACTT
Source organism: Cardiobacteriaceae bacterium TAE3-ERU3 (assembly GCA_019218315.1). Lineage (NCBI taxonomy): Bacteria > Pseudomonadati > Pseudomonadota > Gammaproteobacteria > Cardiobacteriales > Cardiobacteriaceae > Cardiobacteriaceae bacterium TAE3-ERU3. Next base: position 4,236 of record JAHUUI010000007.1, read on the forward strand.
CTTTTGCACACCCTGGCAAAACATCTAAGCTAATAAAATACCCACCCTTAGGGTTGGTCCATTTAGCCAAACCAGTATTGCCAAGCCCACTTTCCAACCGCTCAAGCATCTTGGAAAAGCGTGGTTGAAGCAGCTCCGCATGACGCTTCATATGCTCTTCGACCCCATAACGCTCAAAAAAACGAATATGGCGCAACTGATTTACCTTATCTGGCCCGATGGTCTGAAAACCAAAATGCTTGACCAGCCACGCTACATTTTCAGGACTTGAAAGAATGGCAGAAACACCAGAGCCCGCGAAAGTGATTTTTGATGTTGAAGCAAACATGACCACACGCTGTGGATGACCTGCTGCACGGCATGCTTCAAAAATATCCGCTAGCTGTTCATGTTCGTCACCAAGATGGTGAACACAATAAGCATTGTCCCAGAAAATACGGAAACCATCTGCTGCTGTCTGCATTGTGGCCAAACGGCGAACCACATCATCACTATAGGTTATACCTGTTGGATTAGAATACTTAGGCACGCACCACATACCCTTGATACTGTTATCAGAAGAAACCAGCGCTTCGACTGCATCCATATCAGGACCATTCTCATCCATGCCAACGGCTATCATCTCGACACCCAAATGCTCACAAACTGCAAAATGGCGATCATAACCAGGCACAGGACAAATAAATTTCGCTTGTTGTTTACCCCATGGTGGACGCGCCTCACCAGCACCATAGCGCAAATAGGTTGAAATCGTATCGTGCATCAAGTTAAGGCTAGAATTCCCACCAATCAAGACACTCTCTTGCGAACTGGCGCCCGTCATATCACGGAATAACGCCTTCATTTCTTCCAAACCATCAATACCGCCATAATTTCGCACATCAGGTTGGTAAGCGCGAAGATCATCAGCTGACAAAATATCCAGAATAGGCATTGATAAATCAAGCTGCTGCTGACTCGGTTTCCCACGCGTTATATCCAGTGCCAATTTTTTATTAGCAAACTCATCAATTTTAGACTGTGCTTCAGAAACAATCTGCTCAAGCGCCATTTTATCCATACAATATCCTTTACATAAATCAACTGTTAATCTGACAATCAACCAAAGCGATATGATACTGCATTCAGATGCCGTGCTGTAACTGATAATAACTTTTTTATAAAAAAGGCAGGATTAATATCCTGCCTTTTAAGACACTATCTATTCAGTGAGTCATTTAACGCTTTGCGCCAAAGCCTCCGACATATTGCGTAGTATCATTTTGTAGGCCGTATACACCCCCAACCTCTTCCGCATTTGGCCCATAGAATTGGCCTTCAATATGCCCATTTAGGCCTCCTGCTGTATTAGCCTTTCCTTCAAAACGATTCTTGCCAGCCCATGTAGCACTTGCAGACACATTTAAATCTGGACGCTCTTGAATAATGTGCTCTCCCCCTTTGAGGGTATGGAGTATTGCAGACCCAGTAGTTTTATAATCCAGAGTCCTAGCCCCAAAATCCACATCAATTATATTTTCACTAGTTACTTGATTACCATTATAAAATGCATGAGAGATACCATTATAGGTGAAGCTATTTTGATTAGGCAGTTGGGCTGTATTATCGCCAATTGTCTGATAACCAACAACTTGATCACGCAAATTTCCTAAAAGTGGATCTCTACTAGTAGAAAGATAATAACCAAAAGTTTGGAAGCTCCATCCAGCCACAGATGGGTCACGATAATATGAGTTCAAATATTCTGGCGCTTTTTGCCCTGGCGGGCTGATATCTATTACTTTAAATCCAAGTACGCCGTTAAACTTTCTATCAACCACACCACCATAATCAACTAAGCTACCATCAGGCATTCGTTTTTTATTAATCTTTGCAACCCCAAGATCCATAGACGGCTGATTACCCAAGTCAACCGTTGACCATGACTTAAGAATTAAAATACGGTCATTAATATCCCGAATCACTCTTTTCCCATCACCAGGAAATTGAGACTCTATTTTGTTAGCCCATGCATTCAAGTGAGCCTTCTGCGGATTGTCCTCCTCTAATTTATCAGCTTGCTCACGAAGTTTCTCTACAAATTTGACAGCATTTTCATCGCGACAGTCTGCCCCCCAACCACATACTTCACTAACCATAGCAGGTTGGTTAAAACGTACTTCATTGCTTGTATTGGGAGGAATGGCAATATTTGCTGATCCTCTATTAGCAATCGAAGCCACACTGGGGTTTACCTGCTGTCCTTTTCCGGACATATCCGACAAAAATACATTTACTGTTGGAACGACTTCTCCTCCAGCAGGATCAGAAGTACTAGTAGTACTACCTGTTTGTGAAGACTTAGGAACACCTAGAAAACTAGCTTCTCCTCCGCCGCATGCATTAAGAGCAGTAGCACATAATGTACTAATAGCAAGTAATTTAAAGCCATTAATTTTATTCATATCTATTCCCTTATCACTATATTCCTATTTTATAACAATCTACAATCATAAGTTTTTAATCACCTTTAGCCTAAGACTATAAGCTAGTTATGTAACTCTTACAAGAATTTAAATTACGCTCAAAAATGTAATACCCAATAGGTAACACCGAGCCACTGATTATTTTTAAAGCCTACATCATGAAATACAGCTTGTTTCTTAAACCCCAGTTTTTCATGTAAACGCTCACTGGCAATATTACCCAGAGTTGGTACGCCAAATAAGACTTTTACATAGCCTTCTTCACGCAGTACTTCAATTAATTTTTGATATAGCGCTGTACCTAAGCCTTTACAAATCTGTGGGTCTCGCTGGTGATCGAGATAGATAGTACTTTCATAAGTATGGGCATAGGCAGCCAGACTATGCCACGGCTTTGCGTATGCATAACCAACAACCCGCCCATCCAACTCTGCAACAAAATAAGGGGATTTTTTACGGATTTTCTCTGCACGCTCAGCGATTTCCCTGACGCTAACTGGCTCCGTCTCAAAAGAGATATTTGTATCCAGCACATAGTAGTTATAGATACGACAAATATCAGCCGCGTCACTCTCTTGATATTGGCGAATATACCATTCAGGCATGCTGTTTTTTTGCAGGTTTACCACGCAGCTTTCCCCATAGTGCAGTAAGAGGTGCAACCAAAGCATACACCGCTAATCCTACCAAGATACCAACAGCGATATCAGCTAAGGCCGTCAACAACCATGATAGGCCAATCTGAATAGTTTCAAGCCAATGGGCAATCGTGTGATGAATAGCTGGTACGCCTTCAACCCAAATATGCCCCCCGACAATAAACATGGCTATTGTGCCAATGACTGAAAGTGCCTTCAGCATACGTGGGGCAAACCACAGAAGACCACGACCAACTTTGTGCATCAAGCCAACGCGGTTTTCGACCCAATATTTACCGACATCGTCCATCTTGACAATCATCGCAACCACGCCGTAAACCAAAAAAGTAATCAGCAATGCAATGATACTTAATGCAATGATATTCATGGTCAAAGACATATCGTATTTGAGAATTTCTCCCAATGCGATCACGATAATTTCTGCTGAGAGAATAAAGTCCGTACGGATTGCACCACGGATTTTAGCGCGCTCAAACTCAACAAAGTTTATAGCCTGAGCATTGGCCGCAACACGCAGGGCACGGCGCTCAATCTCCTGCTGACGATGAAATAGAATGTGCATCACTTTTTCTATCCCTTCATAGCAAAGATACGCACCACCTACCATCAGTAAATACGGCACGACCCACGGCACAAAAAAGGACAGCAGTAACGCGATTGGCACCAAAATTACTTTATTGACAATCGAGCCTTTTGCAACCGCCCAAACTACTGGAAGCTCACGCTTGGCACTAATTCCAGTCAATTGATTGGCATTAAGCGCCAGATCATCGCCCAAAACGCCAGCTGTCTTTTTGGTTGCGGCTTTAGTAAGTAGTGCAACGTCGTCCAACAGTGCGGCAATGTCATCAAACAGGGCGAAAAAACTGGCGGCCATAAATTAATTACTCTCTTCTTTTTTTACTGTACCGCACTCGATTGCATAAGGATCAGGAAAGCCCAGCTTTGCAAGAATCTTTCGCTCAGTTGATTCCATCACTTCTGCATCATTATCCTCAATGTGATCAAAGCCCATCAAGTGTAAAAAGCCGTGAATAACAATGTGTGCCCAATGTTGCTCCATGGTTTTCCTCTGCGCTTTGGCCTCCTGATTAACCACATTCACAGCGATAACAACATCACCGAGCAAGCGCGGCTCTTCCGGCAAATCCCAATCGCAAGGGAAAGCCAATACATTGGTCGGCTTACGTTTATCACGATACTCGTCATTGAGCTCTGTGATTTCATCATCATCGACCAAGCGTACAGTCACTTCCAGTGCTTCGTCATGTTCAAGCACTTCAAGTGCCGTATCTAGCCAACGCTGCAAGCGTTTTTCGCCAGGGTACAGCCAGTCATCGGGTACATCTTCTACCTGATAGTCAATAACGATTGGCGTCATTTATTAAGCATCCTCATGGTTTGATTGTTGTGCGTGATCATACGCTTCAATAATGCGCTGAACCAACGGGTGGCGCACCACATCCTGCGATTCAAAACGCGTGAAAGAAATGCCTTCTACATCACCGAGCACTTTAGCTGCATGGCGCAAGCCAGACATCACACCACGTGGTAAATCAATTTGCGTAACGTCTCCAGTGATCACTGCTGTAGAGCCAAATCCTTGCCGGGTCAAAAACATCTTCATCTGCTCGACCGTGGTATTTTGTGCTTCATCAAGAATGATAAATGCGTCGTTTAGCGTGCGCCCTCGCATAAAGGCAAGTGGTGCAATTTCAATCACATTGCGCTCCATTAGCTTAGCTACACGCTCAGGCCCGAGCATATCATTGAGTGCATCATATAAAGGGCGAAGATAAGGATCGACTTTTTGCGTCATATCTCCGGGTAAAAAACCCAGGCGTTCACCAGCCTCAACGGCCGGACGCACCAGCACCAATTTACGAACTTTATCTTCTGCAAGATAGGACACTGCAGCCGCAACCGCGAGGTAAGTTTTCCCCGTACCAGCTGGGCCAATCCCAAAGTTTACCGAATGAGAAAAGATACGGCGAAGATAGCGGCGCTGATTTGATCCACGTCCTGAAATAGTGCCACGCTTGGTTTCAATGAAGATATCCTTGCCTTCATCCTTTGCCGCAAACTCCGTAGACAAAGTTGCGCCTGCATCACGCAAGGCTAGGTGCACATCATCATTATTCAAAACATTACTGCCAGTTTGCTCGTAAAGCGTCTCTATGACAAACCGTGCCTGTACCACGCGACCTTCATCCCCTTTAACATGGAACAAATGACCACGATTGTGAATATTGACCCCAAGCTGGTCTTCAATCAGGCGTAAATGTGCGTCCATTTGACCACACAATTCGGCGAGACGCTGTTGATCTTGCGGCGCAAGTTGGAAAGCGAGAGTATGTTGCATGCAAATCCTGTCGATGAATAATGGTTGCCATTATGGCAAAGCTGATTATACTTGCAACGTTACACGCATACCATTGTGTTATGCAGTTTGATACATCGCTGGTGCGGCCATACCTTCAGCCTCAAGCAAACGCCCACGTAGAGAATTTTTGTATGCAGCAGTAATTTGCACTTTAGCAAAGCGGCCTATCAGTGCCTTAGGTGCTTGGAAGTTGACCACACGGTTGTTTTCCGTACGCCCTGATACTTCGCTAGCATCTTTTTTCGATACACGATCGACCAACACCCACTGCTCCGTGCCTACCATATTTTCTGAAATATCAGCCGCCATTTCGAGAATACGCTTTTGCAAACGAGCCAAGCGAGCTTTCTTCACATCCATAGAAATCCGATCTGGCATTGCCGCTGCTGGTGTACCTGGGCGCGGGCTATAAATAAAACTAAACGAAGTATCGAAAAATACATCTTCAATTAGCTGCATCGTATCTTCAAAATCAGCATCCTCTTCACCTGGGAAGCCAATGATAAAATCAGAAGAGAAGCTAATATTTGGCCTAATTTCACGAATACGCGCCAACTTTTCTTTATAAATATCTACTTTGTGACCGCGTTTCATCAGCGCAAGTACTTTATTCGATCCACTTTGAACCGGTAAATGCAGATGACTAACCAACTCTGGCACTCTGCGGTAAGCTTCAATCAGGCTGTCACTGAACTCAAGGGGGTGAGAAGTAGTGAAGCGAATACGATCTATTCCATCAATCGCAGCTACCATTTCAATCAAAAACGCCAAGTCTGCCACATCACCATCGTGCATTTCACCACGATAAGCATTGACGTTCTGACCTAATAGATTGATTTCACGAACACCTTGTGCCGCTAAAGAGGCACATTCTGCAATCACATCATCAAATGGACGGCTAACCTCTTCACCACGCGTATAAGGCACCACACAGAATGTACAGTATTTTGAGCACCCTTCCATGACCGACACATACGCCGATGGTCCTTCAGCTCGGGGTTCTGGTAAATGGTCAAATTTTTCGATTTCAGGGAAGGATACATCCACGACACCATCGCGCTTGAGCTGAGCTTCAGAGATTAAATTCGGCAAGCGGTGTAATGTCTGAGGGCCAAATACGACATCAACAACTGGAGCGCGGCGGCGCAATTCTTCACCTTCTTGCGAAGCAACACAGCCACCAATACCAATGATAACATGTGGATTTTTTTCTTTTAATGGCTTCCAGCGGCCAATCTGTGAGAACACTTTATCTTGTGCTTTTTCACGAATGGAGCAAGTATTGAGCAACAATACATCTGCTTCCTCAGGATTATCTACACGCACCATACCGTGTGATACGTTCAAAACCGCCTGCATTTTTGAAGAGTCGTACTCGTTCATTTGGCAGCCGTGTGTTTCGATATAGAGTTTTTTGAGGGTTTGCGCCATGACTTGTCACCATTTTTTAGTTAGCCGGATATTATAGCGCAATGAGTTGAGGCTACCAATACCACATAATTCCTATCAAATTAAATTCATTAAAAAAGCCACCCTTAGGTGGCTTTTTATCACAGTTACAAAATGCGGAAATTACTGTGCCTGCTGTAATGCTTGCTGTGCAGGTGCAAAGCCTTGCTGAGCAGCTTGCTGAATCAGTGCAATACCTACATCCTTATTCTGCTCTACGCCATCACCACGAACCAGCATGACACCGAGGTTGAACTGGGCAGGTGCATAGCCTTGCTCTGCTGCTGCTTGAAACAGAGGTGCTGCTTGTGTGGCATCGCCTTGCTGCAAATAAAAGCTACCCATATCATAAACAGCAGGAACATAACCTTGCTCTGCAGACTTAACCAAGAAATCAAGCGCCATTTGCTCGTCTTGTGCAGCACCATCACCAGTGCGATAAACGACTGACAGATTGTGCTGCGCTGCAGCATTACCAGCCTCAGCTGCCATTTTCCATGCTTCAATCGCTGCAGCTTTATCACCACTTTCATAAGCTTCTTGAGCTTGAACCAGTAATGCTTCAGGATTATTTTGTTGGGCAGTATCTGTCATATCTTTATTTGCGTTACCACCGCAAGCACCAAGTACCAGCGCAACAGCACCGATTAGCATATATTTTTTCATCATGAATACTCTCCTCCAGATTAAAATCGAAAACAAATAACCATTTACAAGCAATGCTTGGTCTAGCTAGTTATTTAGGGTTTTACCATAACGCAAATCCCAAACACCATGGCCTTTATTGATGCCACGTTGCTCAAATTTGGTTAGCGGACGCCACGATGGGCGTGGTGCAAATCCGTCTTCACCGCCTAGGTTAACCCATTTTTCATCTGCAACAAAGACATCACGCATCCACTCTGCGTAATTTTCCCAATCTGTCGCGCAATGCAGCTCTCCCCCATCACGTAATCTTGCATATATCAAGTCAGTAAAAGGCTGCTGGATAATCCGTCGCTTGTGGTGCCGTGCTTTTGGCCATGGATCCGGAAAATATACTTGAACACGAGACAAGGAAGATTCCACAACATAATCACGCAGCACTTCTACTGCATCATGGCAAATCAGGCGTAAATTCTCTATTCCAGCCTGCTCTATTTTTAATAAAGCATGACCAACACCAGGGCGGTGCACTTCAATACCAATAAAGCCTTTTTCCGGTTCAGCACTGGCCATTTCAACCAGTGTTTCACCATTGCCAAAGCCTATTTCAATAACCAAATCACGATCATCACCAAAGACAGTTGATGCATTAATGACATCTCCTTCTTGAAGATCAATGCCATATTTTGGCCATAACTCGGTAAAAGCACGCTCTTGCCCGGGCGTCATTCGCCCTTGACGAAGTACAAAACTGCGAATAGTCATCAGCTGATCTTGACGTGTTCAATCATGGCATAAGCAGAGTGACTGTGAATGGATTCAAAGTTCTCTGATGAGACGCGATATGCCGAAATACGCTCATCTGCATTCAATACAGCGGCAACATCACGCACGATATCCTCAACAAATTTCGGATTTTCATAAGCGCGCTCGGTAACGTACTTTTCATCCGGTCGCTTTAATGTTGACCAAATTGGGCAAGAGCCACCTTCTTCACCAATAACAATCAGATCCTCTGTCGAAAACGGCTTCTGAGGATCAAATGTTGCCATAATGATGACATGAGAACGTTGGTTATGTGCACCGTATTTAGAAATTTCCTTTGAACACGGGCACAGGCTGGTTACCGGCACAGTCACCTCAACACTCAGCTCAGCATCTTCACGCGAACCATCAACGATCCAACTGACTTCGTAATCCAGCAAGCCAGGCACACCACTGACTGGTGCAGGCTTATTGATAAAAAATGGGAAGCTCAAGGAGATAGTTCCCTCTTCAGCGTGTAGCAACTCAAGCATTTCAGCATGCAACTCAGCGAAGCTCGCCAAATCCAGCGCTTTTTCGCGGTTGATCAGCTGAATAAAGCGCGACATATGCGTTCCTTTCTGGTCATGCGGTAACGCAACTGTCATCTCAGCCTTAGCGACCGTATGCTGTATGCCGCTTTCGCTCTGTACAGATAGAGGAATAGTAATATCACTGACGCCAACTCGTGTAATCGCAATTTTGCGCGTATCCGGGCTGCCCTGTACGTCGGGTATAGGATGGTGTTCTGTCATGAAAAGCACTCTGGCAAATAAAAATGGCGGGCATTATACAGCAAATCTGTTGGCTGCCCATGATCCACCATTACCAGCAATTACTTGCTGTAACGGCTCCTTTCTTTTTCGGCAAGTCGCAATACTACGCGGTCCATCATCGTCGTCGGTAAAAGACGACGTGCGAGCGACATGAGCCACGTTGCTCTAGTCACGTAATAACGCGGCTTTGGTTTCTTGGCTTCAAGCGCATGGATCAGCTTATCGACAACGGCTTCAGGCCCCAGCGTAAATGGCTCACGCTTATCACTTTCCAAGTGTTGGATCATATTCAAATATTGCTGCTTATGGACGCTACCTGAGGCATCAATCCAATCCTGAAACTCCACAAAAGCATTTTCGCGAAACTTACTGACAATCGGGCCGGGCTCAATTAAGCTGACATGAACACCACTGCCATTTAATTCCAAACGCAGTGCATCAGACAACGCTTCCAACGCAAATTTCATCGCACAATACGAGCCACGATAACGCATCACCGCAAGCCCCAACACCGAACTATTCTGCACAATTCGACCATGCCCTTGGTAGCGCATCAAAGGCACGATACGACGGGTCAGGTCATGCCAGCCAAGCAAGCCGTTATCTAGCTGATAAGCCAGTGCATTACGTGGCAAATCCTCGACCGCCCCGGGAATGGCAAAAGCACCATTATTAAACAGTGCATCAAGTCGCCCCCCAGTGTGTTTAAGCGTCCAGTCAAGGGCTATGGTGATTGAATCCGGCGATGCCAAATCCAGTTGTACAGCAGACAACCCTTCATCCTTGAGCCGCTCAACATCAGCCGCATCGCGCGCGCTAGCAACAACCTGCCAGCCACGATCATGCAATGTGTGTGCCGCTGTATAACCAATGCCGCTGGAGCAGCCGGTAATTAAAATACTGCGTTGCTTGTCTGATTTAAGGGGTTGCTCTGCGGCATTCATTTTAAAGCCTCGGTATTGTTTGTCCGGTCTTGGTGGTGAGATAATCCATGATCGTTGCGCTCATTAGCATGTTGATCAAATGCATTAAATTCAGGCCAACCTTGCCCATTCTGACGCACCAAATCGCGCAACAATGTAATGTGCGCAGCATCTTCGTTCAAGCACGGAATATAGTCATAGCGTTCACCGCCATTTGCCATAAATAAATCGCGATTACCCATTGCCATTTCTTCTAATGTCTCTAGGCAATCCGCGCTAAAGCCCGGGCAAATCACACTGACTGACTTAACACCTTGACCAGGCAAGGCCTCGATTGTCTTATCCGCGTAAGGCTGCAACCACTCTTCTTTACCAAAGCGCGACTGAAAAACAAGCTGGTATTCATCAGCACTCAACCCAAGCTCTTCTGCCAGAAGAGCTACTGTTTGCTGGCAATGATAATAATATGGATCGCCTTCATCCAGATAGCGCTTGGGTACACCATGAAATGACATCAGCAATTTTTGCGGCTTGCCGTATTTAGCAAAATGTCTGCGCACACTCTCAGCCAGCGCTGCTATATATTGCGGATGATCTTGCCAATTTCGTATCACTCGCAGCTCGGGAATAAATCGCTGCTTGGCCAATGCTTGCGCCACACCATCAAACACACTTGCCGTCGTTGCATCAGCGTACTGCGGATACATCGGCACCACCATCAGCCGCTCGACGCCCTGCGCCGCAAGTGCTTTTAGCTTATCCGCAATCGAAGGCTGACCGTAGCGCATCGCATAATCGACGATCACCTCACCCAAGCCACATGCAGCCAATTGCTCACGCAATGCACTGACCTGTCGCTCAGTAATCACAATCAGTGGCGATCCCTCATCCCACCAAATTTGCTCATAGGCATGTGCCGATTTTTTCGGACGAACATTGAGCACAATACCGTGCAAAATAGGCAGCCATTGCCACCGAGGTAAATCAATAACGCGTGGGTCAGATAAAAACTCAGCGAGATATGGGCGCAAAGCCTGCTTCGTCGGAGCCTCAGGCGATCCCAAATTAATGAGTAGGACAGCAGTTTTTGCTGTATTAGGAAGTTGTCTCATGCGATTTAAAACGTGTCTCTGTAATAATGGGCATATTGTATCAGGGCGCAACGTGTTCCCCTAGGCGCTGCAATTACCATTATCATAACCAATCATTAAAAGATTATACGTCATGGATTTTTAATCATACAAAAATAAAAGCAGATGTCTAGACACCTGCTTTTATTTTAACTGTTGGCGCAGGCATTATGTTGCCGCACCAAACGCTATTTATACTTCTACCGGCACAGCAGCACAAATATCATCGCTTGCCTGATCACGGTACTTGGAGAAGTTCTCGCTGAACATCTTAGCTAGCGCATTAGCTTGGCTATCATACGCATCTTGATCTGCCCAAGCATTGCGTGGATCGAGAATTTCTGCAGGCACATTACTGCATTCAGTCACGATTTCAAAGCCAAAGCGTGGATCCTCTTTGGTTGGAGCCTTCGCCAGCTCACCACTATTGATCGCATCAATAATCGCACGCGAGTACTTGAGCTTGATTCGTGAACCAACACCATACGCACCGCCGGACCAGCCTGTATTGACCAGCCATACATTGACGTTGTGCTTGCGGATACGATCAGCCAGCAATTCTGCGTATTTAGTTGGGTGCCAAACCATAAATGGCGCACCAAAGCAGGCTGAGAAAGTAGCTTCAGGCTCAGTGACGCCAACTTCAGTACCGGCAACTTTCGCGGTATAACCGGAAATAAAGTGGAACATCGCTTGTGCAGGGCTGAGTTTAGCAACTGGTGGCAATACGCCAAAGGCATCACAAGTGAGGAAAATCACATCGCTGGCTTGGCCAGCTTCACATGGAATACGCGCATTGCCGATGTGTTCAATCGGGTAACTACCGCGGGTGTTTTCAGTGATCGAAGTATCTTCGTAGTCAACTTCGTGCTCTTCGTTATACACGACGTTCTCGAGTACTGCGCCGAACTTGAGTGCAGCAAAGATGTCCGGCTCTTTTTCTGCGGACAAATCAATCACCTTGGCGTAGCAGCCACCCTCGATATTGAACACACCTTTATCTGTCCATACGTGCTCGTCATCGCCGATCAATTCACGGTTTGGATCCGCAGATAGCGTGGTTTTACCGGTACCGGATAAGCCAAACAAAATCGCAGAGCGCTCACCACCGGATTCAGCTGTCGCTGAACAGTGCATCGACAACTCACCTTTAAGCGGCATCAGGTAGTTCATTACCGTAAATACACCCTTCTTCATTTCCCCGGCATATTCAGTGCCGAGAATGACGATTTCACCGCGCTCGAAAGACAGCGAAACAGAAGTTTCACTTTCAACCCCTTCAACCGAGGTATCAGCAGGACGGTGACCCGCGTTATAAATAACGTACTCTGGCTCACCAAACTGATCGAGCTCTTCCAAAGTTGGACGAATCAGCATGTTGTTCATGAACAGTGCGTGGTAAGGGCGAGTCGTGATCACGCGTACTTTGATGCGGTGCTCCTTATCCCAACCGGCAAAACCATCAAACACATAAATCTGCTCAGCTTCATTCAGGTACTTGACCGCCAGTTCCTGATTCTTGATATGAGACGCCTCAGGGAAAGGAATATTGATGTTACCCCACCAAATATTGTCTTTTGAATCAGGATGCTCAACAACACGCTTGTCTTTTGGTGAGCGCCCGGTTTTAGCACCTGAATAAGCAATCAAAGAACCAGCTGAAGAAATGACAGATTCACTATCGCGCTCCAAAGCTTCCTTATATAGAACTGCTGGTGGAAGATTTCGCAATGCAGTGTGATCAATGCCGTAACTGGAAAGATTAAGTGTATGGCGAGTGTCCTGACTCATGGCTGTGGCCTCTATGTGATTAGAAAACGGTTGAAACCAATGCTAATGATGCAGATTGTTGTCGCTTTAATAATTTATATCATAGCCATCACAGCATTAGCCTACACCACATATAGTAACAAATTTTTGATAATAGGCCTATCTTAACTGCTGCTAAAAAGGCTTTATTACCAACCGTTATATCAACCTTGGCTTACAGCTGACAGTGCTTCGTCCCACACCTCAATACCAGCGCCATCAATACGTGCTTGCTCACTGAGCACACGGCGAAAACGGCGCGCACCAGAGCAACCATTGAAGAGCCCCAGAATGTGTCGTGTGTAACGACTCAACGCATCTCCTTGAGCCAATGCCGCAATGAGCAACGCACGAATATCAGCCAAAGCATCTGCCATCGGCACAACTGGCGCATCATATAGCGCATCAGCTTCAAGCAACAAAGCAGGCTGTTGGTAGGCAGCCCGGCCAAGCATCACGCCGTCCACATACTGCAAGTGGGCTTTGCTTTGTGCAATCGTATCAATCCCGCCATTAATCACCACGGTTAAATCCGGGAAACGCTGCTTGATCTCATAGACCAGTTCATAATTGAGTGGCGGCACGTCGCGGTTCGCTTTTGGGCTAAGCCCTTCCAGCCACGCCTTGCGCGCATGAACGATAAACACGCGGCATTCACTATTCGAAGCAATAGTATCGACAAAATCAAGCACGCCACGCTCAGGCTGTTCATCAATACCCAAGCGGTGCTTAACCGTCACTGGCACATCACTTTCGCGCTGCATCGCCGCAAGGCAACGCGCCACCAGATCAGCATCATCCATTAAGCACGCGCCGATACGGTTATTCTGCACGCGATCACTGGGGCAGCCAACATTCAGGTTAATTTCATCATAGCCGTAGGGCTGTGCTATTGCTGTCGCGCGCGCCAATTGCTCAGGGTCTCCACCACCGAGCTGCAATACAACCGGATGCTCACTGGATTGATATTCGAGATGACGCGCGACATCACCATAAATCAGCGCCCCTGTCGTCACCATTTCGCTATAAAGCCTGGCGTGCTTACTCAAGCAACGGTGCAACTGCCGGCACTCACTTGTCGTCCAGTCCATCATGGGTGCAACGCTGAACGTCCATGGGTTAGATGCTGGCAATGGCTTCTCCACGTCTGGCTTTTTCTGCATTGACGATTCTGGCTCGCTCAGTACTGATCCAGGTTTCGGCCATTTGGTTAATTTCCTTAGCGGATTTTCCTTCAATATTGATTGGTTCACCAACGATGATTTGAACCGTACCACTATGCATACACCCTTTTTTTGGCCAAAACTGACCAGCATTGTGTGCAATGGGAATAACCGGCACACCCACATCATGCGCCAAACGCCCTGCACCAACCTTAAATGGCTGTGGCGCATCAACGGCACTGCGCGTACCCTCAGGATAAATCACCAATGAATAACCACTATCGAGACGCTGCTTACCTTCTTCCATCAGCATTTTCAACGCTTCACGCCCCTGCTTACGGTCTATAGCAACCGGACCCATCGCATGCATCGCCCAACCGACATAAGGCATTTTCACCAGTTCTTTTTTCAGCAGCCATACCTGCTTGCGCTGTAAAAGCGTCGTAAAAAAAGTCTCCCAATTCGATTGGTGATTGACCACCAAAATACACGCCTGATCAGGAATATGCTCATGACCGTGTACTTCCCAGCGAATCCCGCAAATGACACGCGCTAACCAGATGACCGTATCAGCCCAAAAAGTACCAATATAATGCCGCCATTTAAATGGCAAAACCAACATCATTAAGATCAACGTAGACCAAAAAAACGTAGCCAGTATAAAAGCCACTTTAAATACCAAACTTCTGAGCATCATCATTGATTAACTTTCCCTGCGCTGATCTTCGCGCTGCTCCAGCATGGCTACAGTAGTGTGCACCCACTGTTCAATCTCGTCATTTAGCTCCTCAATTGGTTTGCCAACAGCCAAAACAGGCTCGCCAATCACGACTTGAACCGTACCACTATGCATCCAGCCGCGCTTGGGCCAAAACTGACCGGCATTGTGCGCAATTGGCACAATTTGCACACCAAGCTCATTCGCCAATTTAACCGCTCCGGTTTTAAATGGTCGTGGCTGGTGAGGCAGGCTGCGCGTTCCTTCCGGATACATCACCACCCAAAAGCCCATCGAGAGCCGTTGCCGCCCTTGATCTATCACTTGCGCCATAGCCGCTTTGCGCTTATTGCGATTAATTGCAATTGGGCGCAGCGAACCCATTGCCCAGCCAAAAAAAGGAATATGGATCAATTCCTTTTTTAATACCCAGACCTGATCGCGTAACAACAGCGGCGTAAATACAGTTTCCCATGTCGATTGGTGATTGAGCACCATCACAGAAGCCTGCTTCGGTAAATTTTCTATCCCGTGAACTTCCCAGCGGATACCGCAAATAATCCGTGCCAACCATACCACCGTATCGCCCCATCCCGTTGCCAAACGGTGACGTACGCGAAACGGCAGCACGATCATTAGCATAATTAAAATCGCCCACAGCAGCGTAAACACCACAAAGGCAAGTTTAAACAATATGGTACGCAATCCCATCAGCATTGAAATCAACCGGACAACAGCGACAGATCAGCAATCTGATCAAAGCCGGTTTGTAGCGTTGCGAGCAAAGCAAGGCGATTGCGCTGCAAGGCAGGATCATCCGCCATGACCATCACATCTTCAAAGAAGCTCGCCAATGGTGCAGCAAGGGTTGCAAGGGCTTTGAGTGCTGCATCGTAGTCGCCATCAGCAACCGCTGCGTCAATATCACTAGCCACACCTTGCCATGCCTGATACAAATCTTTCTCTGCAGCCTCGGCAAACACTGCTTCATCGACTTGTGCATCACCACCGCCATTCTTTCTCAGAATATTGCGGATACGCTTAGCACTGTCGAGCAAGCTATGCGCATTACTGTCTTGAGTGAAGCGATTGAGCGCCTGAACACGGTGATCAAAATCGCGCAGATCGTCAATTTCAAGTGCCCTGACAGCCTGATAAACCTCAGCAGCAACGCCTTGCTCACGATAATAGGCAAGCAAGCGCTCAAGAATATAGTCACGGACTTCACTGACTTGCGCCTTGGCATTGAGCTCGGCTGGGAAAGTCTCGGCGACTTTATCCAACCATTCAGTAAGTGGCAACTTGAGGTCATTTTCAACCACCAAACGAATCACACCAATCGCCATACGACGCAGTGCGTACGGATCTCGGCTACCGGTTGGCTTCGCGCCGATGGCAAAGCCACCGACCAGAGTATCAAATTTTTCCGCCAATGCGAGGGTTAAGCCGGTACGGGTTTCCGGCAATGCGCCACCAGCATTCAACGGGAAATACTGCTCTTCCAGTGCGGCGGCAATCTCGTCGCCCAAGCCATCATGCTTGGCGTAGTAACGCCCCATCAAGCCTTGCAGCTCAGGGAATTCCATCACCATTTCACTGAGCAAGTCGCACTTGGCAAGCTTGGCGGCCTGCTGTGCCTGTGCGCTATCAGCACCACACAGCGGCGCAAGTTCACCAGCAACTTGCGCGACACTGGCTGATTTATCAGCCAGTGAGCCAAGCTGCTCTTGATAAACCACCTTGGCAAGCTTGTCGCAATGCGTTGACAGTGGCTTTTTCAAATCCTGCTGCCAGAAAAATTCTGCATCAGCAAAGCGGGGGCGGATAACTTTTTCATTACCTTCGCGTACCACATCAGGCTTTTTCGATTCGATATTGGCAATCGCAATAAAGTGCGGCAACATCTTGCCGTCGTGATCGGTAACCGCAAAAGTTTTCTGATTATCTTGCATCGTCGTAATCAGTACTTCTTGCGGCACATCGAGGAAGCGCGCTTCAAAGTGCCCAATGACCGCAACCGGCCATTCGACCAATGACGCAACTTCTGTCACCAACGCATCCGGCATGACTGCCTTGGCGTTAAGTGAATCAACTGCTGCGCCAACCTGCGCGCGGATTTTGCTTTCACGCGCTGGCAATGACGCAATGACATACGCCTTTTCCAGTGCGGCTTCATAGTCGAGCGCATTATTAATAACGACGGCATCAGGATGGTGTACGCGATGACCAAGCGATTCACGACCGGCTTCCACACCAAAGAACGACAATGGCCACACTTCATCATCGGCCAGCACCACCAAAGTCAATACCGGACGCACAAACGGCTGATCATAGTCGCCCCAGCGCATACGCTTGGCAATCGGCAGCTTGTTCATTACTTCGGCAAACATACCTGGCAACAAGTCACGCAATGCCTGACCTTTCTCCGTGCCGTAATACATCAGCCATTGTCCTTTCGGCGTATCAGCCACGGTCAGATCTTCTGGTGCGACACCACATGAAGCGGCAAAGCCCTGTGCCGCTTTCGTCCAGTTGCCGTCTGCATCTTTGGCAGCTTTCAGTGCCGGGCCTTTGCGCTCGATTTCCTGATCAGGTTGGTTGAGCGCAACATCGCGCAAACGCCATGCGAGGCGGCGTGGGCTGGCAAAGGTTTCGATTTTGGCAAATGGCACGCCAGCATCATTCAACACTTGCTGCCACAGTTGTTCACCAGCAGTCGATAAAGTAGTAACGGCTTTGGTCGGCAATTCTTCAATGCCGAGTTCAATCAAAAGATTGGTTGTATCACTCATGCTTGCGCCTCCTTTTGCTCACGGCACAGCGGGAAGCCCAGTGCCTTGCGGCTTTCATAAAATGCCTCGGCGGCAGCTTTCGATATGGTGCGTACGCGCAAAATGTAGCGCTGGCGCTCGGTCACAGAAATTGCGCGGCGTGCATCAAGCAGGTTGAACAAATGCGATGCTTTCAGCGCCTGCTCATACGCTGGCAATGGCAAGCCTTCTTCCGCCAAACGAAGAGACATTTTCTCCGCCGCGTCAAACTGCGCAAACAAATCGTCAACGTCTGCATATTCAAAGTTATAGGTCGACTGTTCACGCTCGTTTTGCTGGTAAACGTCACCGTAGTAAACAGTGCCTTGCGGCGTTTCTGTCCACACCAAATCGTAAACGCTTTCAACGTCCTGCAAATACATCGCAATGCGCTCAAGGCCGTAAGTCAGCTCACCCATCACCGGCTTGCATTCCAAACCGCCAGCCTGCTGGAAGTATGTAAACTGCGAAATTTCCATGCCGTTTGCCCATACTTCCCAGCCAAGTCCCCATGCGCCGAGGGTTGGCGACTCCCAGTTATCTTCAACAAAGCGAATATCGTGTACCGCAGGGTCGATACCGATGGCTTTCAGCGAGCCAAGGTAGAGTTCCTGAAACTTCGGCGGTGATGGCTTCATCACCACCTGAAACTGGTAGTAACGCTGCAAGCGGTTAGGGTTTTCCCCGTAACGTCCATCCGTTGGGCGGCGTGAAGGCTGTACATAAGCCGCATTCCACGGCTCCGGCCCCAGCGCACGCAGGAAAGTTGCAGTGTGGAACGTGCCCGCACCGACTTCCATATCCAGCGGTTGCAGTAAAACGCAGCCCTGCTCCGCCCAGTAGCGTTGCAGGGTGAAAATCATGTCCTGAAAATTGAGCACATCGGCCATTATTTATTGTCCGGCTAAAAAGAAAGCGGCTATTGTAACGGCAAAGGGTAAAAGACCAAAACCGCAGCAATACAGGACAGCAAAATAACCGAAAGAAATCATGCTTATCAAGCAAATCAACATCGGCAACAGCATTACAAGTACTTCATGAAAACATCCCGCTCTATGCCCAATCCAACCAAATCCGAGGATTTAAAATCACGCAAAATAGGTTAAGAGTTAATTATCGTCTCATCAGACATAATTGATAATTGTTGGGTTATACTCGCGCATTTTTTACGGAACTGCACATGAAGAGCCTCTACCGCAAAGTCCTTGCCATTATTTTCTCTGCTATTTTTCATGGCATCTCACTATTGATGGTCATCTTGACCCTGCACTCGTTTGTGCTGACTCTATACAGTGATGGCACTGCAGAATTGATTGCCGTACTGCTCAAAGCGATCAATACACTGGTGATTGCGCTTGCGATGTTCGAGCTCGGCATCGGGGTTGGCAAAGAGTACACCAACAGCGAAGAAGGCAATATTTATCGCGATATTCGCCGCACCATTACCCGCTTCGTCGGCACGGTGACTATTGCTTTGGTACTCGAAGGGTTGATCATGATCATCAAGTACAGCCAGCTCGATATGGCCGGTAATCTGATCTATCCAATATTAGTGATCGTCGCGGCTGCAATATTACTCGTCGGGCTGGGCGCTTTCTTGCACCTGAGCAAGACCAGTAGCCACGAACACAATAAAGCCAATTAAAGCATTTCCAGCGCACAAAAAAAGCCGGGGGATTCCCGGCTTTTTTGCGTCAAGCAAGCAAAAATTACATTTTTGCTTCTGTTTTGACTGCAGCTTCAGTAACTTTCTCACCAGCTTTCTGGACGTCTTGACCAGCGCCAGCAACAGTGTTGCAGCCAAACATTGCGAATGCACTCAAAGCAGCAACAACAGGAAGTAATTTACGCATAATGATCTCCTACGAGGTTGATGATCAAGGCCACAGTGGCCTCTTGTCGCGAATTATCGCACACTTTGGCTGTTGTACAAGTACAACAATCATATACATTACTTAATGTTTCTCCTTCCGAAACAAACTGGAACCCACATCACAATTCCTGTACTGCATACACCCTTATGCACGCTCTATAGGCACGAATTTTGCTATACTCGCCCTGATCATTTTTGTTGAGGGTTTGACCATGCAGGATTTACTCGGCGGCGCAGAAATTGGCTTTCCGATTTTCGTCATAATTATTGTTTTTCTCGTCTTTTGGCTTGGTAAAAAAGCCATTCAGATCGTCAGCCAAGGGATGGAGTACACCGTCCTGCGCTTTGGTAAATACAACCGCACTTTAGAGCCAGGCTTCCATATTCTTGTGCCTTTTTACGAAAAAATTGGCCATAAGATCAACATGAAAGAGCGCGTCCTTGACGTCCCGCGCCAAGAAGTCATTACGCTTGATAATGCCATCGTCAGCGTTGACGGCGTAGTCTTTTTCCAAGTGATGGACGCAGCAAAAGCGGCCTACGCCGTTGATGAGCTCGAATACGCCATTTTAAATTTGAGCATGACCAACTTGCGTACGGTAATGGGTTCTATGGCACTCGACGACCTGCTTTCCAAACGCGACGACATCAACATCCGCCTGCTATCAACCATCGATCATGCCACCAACCCTTGGGGCGTCAAAGTGACCCGCGTTGAAATCAAGGATATTTCGCCGCCAATTGAGCTCGCCGAAGCCATGGCTCGCCAAATGAAAGCCGAGCGTATCAAGCGTGCAGAAATTCTCGAAGCCGAAGGCCGCCGTCAATCAGAAATTCTCGCAGCAGAAGGTGAAAAACAATCTGAAATCCTGCAAGCCGAAGGCCGCAAAGCGGCAGCATTTCTCGATGCAGAGGCGCGTGAACGCATGGCGCAAGCTGAAGCACGCGCAACTGCCATGGTCTCTCGTGCCATTGCCGAAGGTGATATGAACGCGATCAACTACTTCGTCGCGCAGAAATACGTCGAGGCACTGGGCAAATTTGCTGACAGCGATCAGCAAAAAACCTTCTTCATGCCGATGGAATCCAACGGCATTCTTGGCGCACTTGGCGGCATGGCTGAAATGCTCAAGCAAGCCAGCAAGGAAGACAAATCATGAGCCACTGGCTGATTGAGCCCGTATTTTGGAATTGGCTGATTTTATGCGGGCTGTTCATGTTGATGGAGATTTTTACGGTCACGTTCTTCTTCCTCACATGGGCAACTGCCGCAGCCATCATGGCTGTGATCCTGCTCATGTGGCCGACATTATCATGGCAAAACCAAGGGCTGATCTTCGCGGTATTGTCTTTACTCGCCATCGGCTTTTGGTGGCTTTTTGCCCGCCACTGGCAGAAAAACCCGAACGACCAAGCTGGCAAGCTTAACAATCGTGGCCGCGCCTTGCTTGGGCGTACCTTTATCTTGCGCCAGCCGATTGAGCAGCAATACGGGCAATTGCATATTGACGACAGCTTATGGACGATCCACTGCGCAGAAGACTTACCCGCTGGCACTAAAGTGATCATCACCGATATCGACAGCCTCACACTCTTGGTGAAACGTGCCGATTAATAGCCATCTGATATCTACTCTTCTTATCACACTGCGCAACAGCCTCTGCGCATTGCTCAGCGCAATCGTGCTGGGCGCAAGCAACCTCGCCTATGCCAACTACAGCCAACAAACCATTGACGGCATCACCTACGGCATTTTTCAAGCCGAACCGGCACAAGTATCGCTGCATTGGCGCGATGGCAACGACCAAGCCTACCGTAGCCTTGGCAAGCTGAAATCGGCACTGACGGCAGAAAACCGCCAAGTTTTAATGCTGATGAATGCCGGTATTTACAGTAAGGATTACACCCCCGCCGGGCTATGGGTTGAGCACGGCAAGTTAATCGCGCCACTTAACCGCAACGCCGGAAAAGGCAACTTCCACATCCAGCCCAACGGTGTTTTTTGGCTCAAGAATGGCCGTGCGCACATCAACACCACCGCGGCTTACGCGAAATACGCACCCAAGCCCGACTACGCTGTGCAATCTGGCCCAATGCTCGTCATCGACAGTAAAATCAACAGCCGCTTCATCAAAGGCCTATCCAGCCCCTATTCACGCAATGCCGTCTGCACGACCAAAGACAACAAGCTGCTCTTTATTCTCACTGAAAAGCGCCAAGACGAATGGCCGAGCTTTTACCGCCTAGCCAGTGCTCTACAAGACATTGGCTGCCATCAAGCACTCTACCTCGATGGCTCAATCTCGAACTGGTACATCCCAGGCGTCAGCAGTACTTTTCATTGGCCTGATTTTGTCGGCATCATCGCCGTCACAACCGCGAAATAATCATCATGACTTCAATAAACCCCTATTACGCAGCACTCGACCTCGGCTCTAACAGCTTCCACCTGATCATCGTTAAAGTCACCGACAGTGGCATACAGGAAGTTGACAAGGTCAAGCACATGGTTCGCCTCGGCGAAGGTCTGACCAAAGACGGCGTCATCAGCCACGACGCCTTTGATCGCGGCCTCGAAGCACTCACGCAAATGGGGCAGCTGATCAGCAATATTCCGCGTGAGCAGGTCCGCGCGGTCGGCACCAATACCTTACGTGTCGCCGAGAATGGCGCAGAGTTTCTTGCCAAAGGTGAAGCCGTACTCGGGCACAACATCGAAATCATCAGTGGGCAGGAAGAAGCACGCCTGATCTATCTCGGCATCACAGAGCACAACCACTTTAAAGACCACAACCTCGTCATCGACATTGGCGGCGGCTCAACTGAGATGATCGCCGGGCAAAACAGCCAGCCCGAACTATTGCGCTCAATGAAAATTGGCTGCGCCAATATGGCACGACGCTTTTTCCACAAAGGCCGAATCAACAAAGGGGCAATCAAAAAAGCGATGAATCACGTCGGGCAAACTGTCGAGCCACACATTCTCGCTTATCAAAATTACCCGCGCCAGCGCGTTATCCTCAGCTCCGGCACAGCCAAAAGCGTACTGCGCGTCATTCAAAACGAACGCCCTGAAGCCAACCACGTCACCGCCAAAGATTTAAACCGCCTGCTCGATACCCTGCAAATGATCGGCCATGCAGATAAAATCAGTGCGGCGCTCGGCATCGACCCCGCGCGTGCCTATGGCTTTACTGGCGGCGTCTGTATCCTCGCAGCATTATTCAAGCATCTTGATATAGAGGCTGCCGTCGTCTCACAGGAAGCCTTGCGCGAAGGTGTCCTGCTCGAACTGATGGGGCGCACCGACGGCTACGGCGATGAACGCGAGCGTACCGTCACGGCTTTGCAGCAACGCTTTAATATCGACACCACGCACGCAGCACGCGTAACCATTCTCGCTCGCCATTTAAGCCGCAGTCTTGGCGTCAACGCGCCACCACGCTTTGATCCACTACTCGAATACGCCGGTGAATTACACGAGATTGGCCTTGCTGTTTCTCTCGGCAAGCACCAAAACCACGGTGCATACCTGATCCGCCATCTCGACATGCCCGGCTTCTCCCACCTCATGCAGCAGATCATGGCTCTGCTGGTCAAAGGTCAGCGTAAAAAACTACCTGGCAAGTATCTCGACAAACTGCCCAAAGCTCAGCGTAAGTTCACTTGGCAATTCTGCCTGTGCCTGCGCCTTGCTGTCTTGATTTACCGCAGCCGCATCGACCTTGACCCGGCAAACTACCCCACTTTCAGCGTTGATGAACACAAGAATTACACCCTCACCTTCCCGGCTGGTTACCTCGATGCACACCCACTCACCATGGCCGACTTGCAAGAGGAAAGTGAATTGTGGGCTGAATCCGGCAAGCTCACACTAAATATCATTGAAGCACCACAAAGTGAGGCTACTGCATCAACGCCAGAATCAACGGAAAAGTAATTCACCATCAAATATATAATGACATTATCAAGATCGAAAATTCGTAACATTTATCGTGCTTTAATGGTATTAAATTGATAAATTTTGTAAAATAAATCCTTTTCAGCGATTAATTTATGCTCGACTCACTGCTGTCATTTTTCATGGACTACGGATACGTTGCAGTATTCTCGATACTGCTGCTATGCGGCATGGGCGTTCCTATCCCTGAGGACGTTACCCTCGTTGCAGGCGGCGTACTTGCCGGGCTTGGCGCAGCGAATGTGCATATCATGGTCTTGGTCAGCTATCTCGGCGTCATGGCCGGGGACTCCATCATGTTTGGCCTTGGTTATTTCTTTAATGATCGCCTGCGCCAAAGCCGCTGGTTCGCAAAAATTCTCAGCCCGCCGCGGATGATGAAAATCGACAGCCTTTACGGCCGCTACAACAACCGCGTGCTATTCATGGCGCGCTTTATGCCCGGCTTGCGCGCACCTGTATTCGTCATGGCGGGGATGAATCCGCACATTTCATTTTGGCGCTTTCTGGTCATGGACGGCCTCGCGGCACTGATTTCCGTGCCTGTCTGGGTCTATATCGGTGACTACGGCGCAGAAAACCACGACTGGCTGCTGAAAGTCATTCACGAATTCAAATGGGCTATTTTTGCACTGATCGCTGTCGCCATTATTTACTGGTGGTTCTACCGCCGCGGCAAACAAAAACGCCTGAAAAGCCTCATCGCTGAGCGCGCTGCCCGCGCTTGCAACAGAAAGAACCATAAAGACGACGATCAGCAAGACGACTGACGCAGATGATTAATCACGACCGTCTGCAAAACAAACTCACCATCCTCGCCGACGCAGCAAAATACGACGTTTCATGCTCATCCAGCGGCGGCAAGCGCGATAATAAAGGCGGCCTCGGCAATGCTTCAAAAAGCGGCATTTGCCACACCTACACCGAAGACGGCCGCTGCGTCTCCCTGCTGAAAATTCTGCTCAGCAATCACTGCATCTACGACTGTGCCTATTGCGTCTCACGTAGCAGCAATGATGTCGAGCGGGCTGCATTCACCGTCGAAGAAGTCGTCGCGCTAACCATCAACTTCTACCGCCGCAACTACATCGAAGGGCTCTTTCTCAGCTCAGGCATCTTCAAAAATCCTGATCACACCATGTCGCGCATGATCCTGATCGCCAAAAAGCTGCGCGAAGAGGAAAACTTCCACGGCTACATCCACTTAAAAACCATCCCCAAAGCTGCGCCTGAGCTGATCCGCGAAGCCGGGCTTTACGCTGACCGCCTCAGCATCAACATGGAAATTCCCACTCCTTCAGGTCTTGCCAAACTCGCGCCGGAAAAAGACCATCAAGACATGATCGCACCAATGAAAACCGTGCGTGATGAAATCGTCGCACTCAAAGACATGCGCAAGACGATCAAATCCACCCCAAAATTCGCCCCGGCCGGGCAAAGCACCCAGCTCATCGTCGGCGCAACTGCGGAAACCGACCGCCAAATTATCGACGTCGCCAATAACTGCTACAAAAAGCTACAGCTCAAGCGCGTCTATTATTCCGGCTACGTTCCTGTACTTGAGGACAGTCGCCTGCCGGCCATCGGCACTGCCGTACCGCAAGTGCGTGAGCACCGCCTCTATCAAGCTGACTGGCTGATGCGCTTTTACGGCTTTCAGGCTGATGAAATTCTCGACCGACAAAGCCCGTTTCTAGACCTCGACATAGACCCCAAGCTTGCGTGGGCACTACGCCACCGCCACCAATTCCCCATCCACATCCAATACGCGCCGCTGGAAATGATTCTGCGCGTCCCCGGCATCGGCAGCAAAAGCGCACATAAGATCGTCGCCGCGCGGCGTAACGAACGTCTCACCCTTGAGCACATCCGCAAAATGGGCGCTGCAGTCAATCGCGCAAAATACTTCATCATCACCAACGAACACAATCCGCACCTGCACCAGCTTGACGACCTCGACCTCAAGCAGCGCCTCGCAACTGGCAGCCACAGTAAATACAAGCAGGCATTATCCGGGCAAATGCCGCTGTTCACATGAAAGACGTCATCCTGCGCCACGACGGCAGCTTCGACGGATTCCTTAGCGCCGTATTCACCGCCTACGAACGCAAACTCATCAAAAGTGACATACGTTTGCGCATCACCAATACAAACGCGCCAGCAGACCTCTTTGCACGTAGCTTTGAGCTCACAACCGACCCTGAAAAAGCGCAGCGTGTATGGCGTCGGCTCCATGCCTTGTGGGGCGCAGAAGGCGTACGCTATTTTCTCAAAGGCGCACTCTACGACTGCACCGAACGCGACACCGTACTGCTCGGCGTGATCCGCCACAGTATTGCCAATGCACCGCGCAGCGTTTTTACTGATTACGCCCACGACGACATCCTGACCCTCAGCCAGTGGGTCAAAAGCGTCCAGCGAGAAATGCACCGCATGAAAGCCTTTGTCCGCTTTGCCAAAGCCGCAGACGGCATTTATTGCGCCCCCGTTGCACCGGATTTTGACGTCCTGCCCCTGATCGCGCCCTTCTTTGCCCGCCGCTACGCAGATCAGCGTTGGTTAATTGCCGACATGCGCCGCCAATACGCCGTTTACTACGACCTCACCAGCACAACCTTACTTGCGCTAGATGAGCTGGCTATTCAAGGCTGGGAGCAGCAAAATGTTGATGCCGAAGAACCTTTCTACCAGCGCCTGTGGCAAGACTATTTCCGCGCTACCAACATTGCAGAGCGCGCCAACCGCCGCCTGCACATCCAGCATATGCCGCTGCGTTACTGGCGCTACCTCACTGAAAAACAGCATGCCCCAAAGCCAATTACAACGGAGAAGAAGTAAAGCGTGTTGCACAATGTTCATAGTCAAACAGCGTTGGCTATGTGAAGATAAATCTTTCATATTTTTGAGGATAAAGACATGAGCAATCACGACACGATCGAAATTATCCGCAGCATCATTGCAGACGCCAAGTTTGCCATGCTCACGACGCAATGTGACAAAGGCCATCTGCACGCCAGCCCAATGACCACTCAAAAAACCGACGACCAGCCACACAAGCTTTGGTTTTTGATGAGCAAAGGCAGCGACGCGGTCAAGCACATGCAAGAACGCCCACAAGTGAACCTCGCCTATCAAGATGGCGGTGACTATCTCTCAATCAGCGGCACAGCATCCCTGCTCAATGATCAAGCAAAAATTGATGTATTGTGGAGCGATGCCTATGAAGCCTTTTTTGACGGCGCCCACGACTCAGACATCCAGCTGGTCTGCATCGAAGCAAACAGCGCGCAATACTGGAAAAGCGGCGGCAAAGTAAATAGCGCCTTCCAACTCGCCAAAGCAGCATTAACCGGCGACAAAACCGCCGATGATCTTGGTGAAACCCGCTCAATTGATCTGTAACACATAATGCACAGTGACTACCCGCCAAGCCCTGCTTTACGCAGGGCTTTTACTATCTAGCCAAATCACTGAACGTCAAATTGTACTTAGCCAAATATTTGCGCAGGCGGTCGCTGTCGTTGGGGTTTTTCAGCTTTTTACGCGACTCGGCAAACAATGCACGCCCCGCCTCGGCTTGGCTACGGTACTGACGACAGACGCGCACCACACCGGCCAGCTGGATGCGCTCAAATTCATCCATAGCCGCAACGGCTTCAGCACCGAGTAATTCACCCAGCTGCTCGGCTTCATCGTGATTTCTCCTATCCACATCTCCAGCCCACAGACGGCGCAATCGTGCAATTTCAGCGGCGACGTCATCGCGGGTGATGCGTTGCTTGTCAGCAAGCGTGGTCATGCGTGTCATTGATGCGGCCAGATCGCGGAAATTGCCGCGCCAAGTTGCTTCCGCACTGGTGGCAAAATCAAGATAATCAGCGCGTGCGTCAGTGTTAAAGCGGTAATTGCGCTGATCGAGCTGGCTCAGGCGCGCCAGCTCAAAGTCGAGGTTAGCCGGTAAGTCTTCGAGGCGGTCTTTCAGCGCGGGCAAGAAGAACGTCCATGTATTCAAGCGCGAGAACAAATCCTCGCGGAAGCTGCCCTCGCGTACTGCGTCGCGCAGGTCTTTATTCGTCCCGGCCATCAGTTGAAAATCCGCCTTGACCGGCTTGTCGCTACCGACCGGATAAAAATGCTTTTCTTCCAGTACAGTGAGCAGCATCGCCTGCTCATCCAACCCCAGCTCACCAATTTCATCGAGGAACAGCAAGCCACCATCGGCTTTTTTGAGCAAACCGTCGCGTGCCTGCACTGCGCCGGTAAATGCACCGCGCACATGACCAAACAGCGTACTGCTTGCGGTATCGCCGCGTAAAGTTGCGCAGTTAATATCAACCAACTCACCGCTCAGCTGATGGCGGCTTTTCTTGAGCCGGTAAAGCTGGCGCGCCAACTGGGACTTACCCGCACCAGTCGCACCAATCAGCAGAATTGGTGCAGTGGAGCGCTGCGCGACGGTTTCCAATTCGCGAATCATGCGGTTATACGCCGGATTTTCGGTCGCAATATTGGCTTTCAGCGTCTGCCAGTTTTCTTCCAAGCGCGCCTGCACACTGGCGGTAAGCTGATCGTAGCGCGATAGATCGAGGTCGATAATCTGGTACTCACCGCGGATGTCGCTACGATTACGCGGCACTGGTGAGCTTTGAATCAATTGCGCCGGAAGATAACCGGCATTGACGAGCATAAACCAGCAAATCTGCGCCACGTGCGTGCCGGTGGTGAGGTGCAGCAAGTAGCGCGCATCGCGCTCAAAAGTAAAATCCGCACAGAAGTCGTAAAGCAGCTGATAGACGTCAGCAAAATCCCACGGGTTGGGCATTCGCACGGGGATCGAGACAACCTGCGTATGCGGGCTAACCAGAGCAATATCTTCTGCAACTTGCTTAAACAGCCGCTGTGCTTCCGGTTGGTGGAGTAAGTACAGCGTATCGATCAATAAATCATCCTGCATACACAGGCCGACATTTGGCCGCCAGCGCAACCAGCGGTTATCACTAAAGCCGTTATCAAGCGTTGTGCCAAGAAAGCCAATCACACAGGTTTTCATCGAGATATTTTTCTATATTGATAGATTAATTTCTATTTTACCAACAAAAACAGATTTCCATTCATAAAATTTATTTTTGCAAAATAAAATAATATTCAAATAGATATGAATTTATTTTGCTACTTTACGCTTTTTGGCACATCCACAGCAAAGTAAGCACCGAGTTGGTTTTATGCCAAGCAACACATAATGCCTCTGGCAAAGACCAAATCCGCTAATAACGAAAGAAATTGACGATAAAAAGAAGGAACACAACATGACACAACCAATCGGACACTCAATCTTACAACCGGACAACGCACACCCAATCCGCTTGTGGACGAATGGTGTGCCGGTCGATGAAAAAGCCAAAGATCAGCTCACCAAAGCCGCACAAATGCCGTTTATCTACAAATGGCTGGCGGTGATGCCGGATGTACACGTCGGCATTGGTGCGACGATTGGCAGTGTCATCCCGACCAAAGAGGCGATCATTCCAGCAGCGGTTGGGGTTGATATTGGCTGTGGCATGATGGCGGTGCAAACCAGCCTGCATGCCAATGACTTACCCGACAACTTGCACGGTTTGCGCAGCGAACTCGAGCGCGTGATCCCACATGGCCGCACCGGCAGACGCGGCGGCAAGCGCGACAAAGGTGCATGGGAAAACCCGACCGAGCGCGTCGATCACGGCTGGGCAAAGCTGGCCGATGATTTCGCGCTGATTTGCGACAAGCATCCGCGCCTGAAAAACACCAACAACCGCAAGCATCTCGGCACGCTGGGGACGGGTAACCACTTCGTTGAAGTCTGCCTCGATGAGCATCAGCAAGTATGGATCATGCTGCATTCCGGCAGCCGCGGAGTTGGTAACGCGATCGGCAACTACTTTATCGAGCTGGCGCGGGAAGACATGCGCAAATGGTTCATCAATTTGCCAGACAAAGATTTGGCTTACTTTGCCGAAGGTACTGAGCATTTTGACGACTACTGGTTTGCGGTCGGCTGGGCACAACGCTTTGCCTACACCAACCGCGAAATCATGATGGAAAGCGCGATTACCGCACTGCGCAAGGTGATCGATAAGCCGTTTGACGCTGCGGTGAAAGCGGTGAATTGCCACCACAACTACGTGGCGCGCGAAGAACACTACGGCGAGGAAATACTCGTCACACGTAAAGGTGCGGTGCGTGCAAGAGTTGGTGAATACGGGATTATTCCCGGCTCGATGGGTGCAAAGTCGTTCATCGTGCGCGGCAAAGGCAACGCCGAATCGTTTTGCTCGTGCTCGCACGGCGCAGGACGGGTGCTGTCGCGCACCGAAGCGAAAAAGCGCTTTGGCATTGACGACCAAATTGCGCAGACCGAAGGCGTCGAGTGCCGCAAGGATGCTGCGGTGATTGATGAAATCCCCGCAGCATACAAAGACATCGATGCTGTCATGCAGGCGCAGAATGAACTTGTCGAAATTGTGCATACGCTAAAGCAAGTCGTATGCGTTAAAGGATGATTGCCGAGCCCTTTCGCTTTCAATCATGAATTTTGCCTGAAAGCGAAGCTTATGCGGCAATAAAACAGGAGGTAAATATGACGATTATTCTCACCGGAAGCGGCAGTATCGTTTACTGCCACTTTGAGCACGAACCACAACCAAGCGACATCGCCCTGCTGCGCGACTGGATCAATACCCAGCGCGGCACGGTCACCCTATGCGGTGAATACGCCGCCAATGTGTTCGCCGAGCTGTTAACTGACAAGCCCGCCAATTGCCACCTGAATTACCGCAATAACGACGCGATGCCAACCAATAAAGACTGGCAACTAACCATAAACGGAGTAAACCATGAAACTTGCTGGAGCCCTGATTATCCGCGCGGATTTGCAAAAAAAAGCGCGCCGCGCTCAAGCAGCGCCTTACCGCCAACTGCCAAGTGCAGGAAGGCGAACTGCCAGCTGAATCACCACAGGATTTGCTGGTTGAAGCGCAGCGCGTCATTGGCGAGCTCGGTACGCTGATCCAGCGTATTCACCGCACCAATGCCGAAGCCAAAGCTGCTGATGGGCGCAGTATGCTTGATCTGTTGATTGAGCGTGATACGCTGGCTGACCGCCACGCCTTGCTGCAACACGCCATTGCAAGCTGCGACACCAGCAACGGGCGCTATAGCTACCGCGAAATCCGCTGGCAAACCATGCTCGACATCGCTGCTTTGCAAAAGCAGGCCGATGACATTGCCGTCAAGCTGCGCAACCTGAATATGACAATTCAAGCTGCGAACTGGCAAGTCGAGCTGATGGAATAGTATTTTTACGTTTTCGGACACATCGGGCGAGTACAAAGATGCCGTTGCCGCCACAAGCGAGGCATTGAAAATATATCGCAGTGGCAAATACGATGCATGTGAGCCGTGCAATGTGCAAAAAGGCACTCACTACTCAGGCTCAATATCATGCACAAGGCAAAACGGTCTTCCCGGCTGCATACTTGTTATTATTCATTACCATGTACTGACGATGTGTCCCCTCTTTATTCAGGAACCAACCATGCACAAGCTAATCCTCGATGGCCGCCACGGCGAAGGTGGCGGGCAAATCCTACGCACTGCGCTGGCGTTATCGGTCATCACCGGTACGCCGTTCACGCTAAACCACATCCGTGCCGGGCGTGCCAAGCCGGGCCTGATGCGTCAGCATCTCGCCTGCGTCCGCGCCGCACAAACCATCAGCGATGCAGACGTCATTGGCGGAGAATTGGACAGCCAGACCTTGCACTTCCATCCGCATGCTCTGCGCGGCGGCGACTACGTATTTGATATTGGCAGCGCGGGCAGCACTACCCTCGTACTACAAACCATATTGCCAGCCCTGCTTTGCGCTGAGGATGCCAGCAGCGTCAACATCAAAGGCGGCACGCACAACCCGTTTGCACCTACTGCCGATTTTCTAATTGACGCCTTTGCGCCTGCTATTGCGGACATGGGGTTGCACGTCGACCTCGATTGCTCGCAGGCGGGATTTTATCCACTCGGTGGCGGTACGTTAACCGCACATATCAAGCCACGCAGTGCCACGAAAATACCTTTTGATCGCCGTGAACGCGGCAATTTACGCAACGTACGCATCTGCGTTGGGGCACTCAACCTTGAGCGCAAGATTGCCGAGCGCATCATTAAAAGCGCAAGCAAGCATCTCAACCATATCGAAGCAACATACGACATTGTGCATTTCAAAGGCATTGGGCAAGGCATCGTCGCCAGCGCTACGGTCGAGAGTGAGCATCACCGCGAAGCATTTACCGTACTTGGTGACCCCAAAGTTCGTGCTGAAAACGTCGGCAAACGCCTCGCCGGGCAGGTCAAACGCTATTTGCAGCAAAATGCCTGCGTCGATGAGTACCTAACCGATCAGTTGCTATTGCCTCTTGCACTCACTGGTGGCGGACAATTCAGCTCGCGCTTCATCAGCGAACATACCCGCACGCAGATCAACACCATCAGCCAGTTTTTGCCTTGCCACATCAGCCATGATGAAGATGAGCACGGCGCACACACATTAATCGTCAAGCCATAAAAAAACGCCCCGTCATTTACGACGGAGCGTTTTTCTCTCATTCAGCAATAGCTGAACTTTAAAGGCATTTAGCTAAATTAAGATTTTTTGCCCTGATTAGCCACCGCCTCCATCAACTTCGCCACTTCTTCCTCACTACCGAGGAAGCGGCAGTTCAGTGGGCGCAGGTTGTCGTCGAGCTCATAAACGATCGGCACGCCGGTCGGGATATTGAACTCAAGGATTTCTTCGTTGCTCATATCGTCGAGGTATTTAACCAATGCACGCAGGCTGTTGCCGTGTGCGACGATGAGTGGCGTTTTGCCGCTGCGCAGTGCTGGCACGATGCGATCCTGCCAATAAGGCAATACGCGCTCGATGGTCATTTCCAGGCTTTCCCCGCGTGGCAACGATTTAGCGTCCATTTTTGCGTAGCGCGCATCATTCTGCGGCAGGCGCTCGTCGCCATCTTCAAGGAACGGAGGTGGCACGTCAAAACTGCGGCGCCAGATTTTCACCTGATCCTCGCCGTGCTTTTCAGCCGTTTCAGCTTTATTCAGGCCTTGCAGTGCACCGTAGTGGCGCTCATTCAAGCGGAAGCTGCGCTCAACCGGCAGATACATCAAGCCCATTTCATCAAGCGCAATCCACATGGTGCGAATCGCGCGCTTGAGTACCGAGGTGAATACGGTATCAATCCCCAGATCAGCTTCCTTAAGCTGCTGACCGGCGCGCTTTGCTTCTTCACGACCCTGATCAGTCAAATCAACATCATGCCAACCGGTAAAGCGGTTTTCCAGATTCCAGGTGCTCTGCCCGTGGCGCAATAAAACAAGCGTATAAGCCATGCCAACTCCTTAGTTATTGACAAATAAACAGGCTGCATCATAGCAGAACAGCGCAATTTAGGGCGAGGCGAAGATATCCTCAGGCAACCATTACCCATTTCACCCCATGACCACGAGCAGATACAGCAAATAACGCCCCCTCCAAACCGGTTTAATTATTCCGTAATTATAGAATTTTGGAATTACGATATTATTTTTAACAAAATCAGAGAAGGTATAGGAGACTTTATGCAAGTTAAGAATATTGACGAACGCGTACGGATACTCGAAGATCAAGTTGCGCAACTACTGGCACAACTCAATACACCTGCGCCAACAACTAAAGCAACCGACAAGACATTTGCCGCACTCAATAACCTACAGCAACAAACAGCAGATGCAGCACAAGGCGCTGTGATGTTCAGCGGCTATTACCGCCAGAATGCAGGCAGTAAAAATGAAGCCGAATGGCAATATACGGTGGAAAACAGCGAACTGCTAGCTAGTGACTGGGCATCATTAGCCGAGCCGCTGGCCGCCCTCTCTCATCCGGTGCGTTTGTCTTTACTGCAAGGGATTTTTCAAGGCGAAACCACAGCCGCAAACTTGGCAGCCCAGCTCGGGCTAGGCTCGACGGGGCAGGTTTATCACCATCTCAACGCGCTACAGAGTGCCGGCTGGATTCGCCGCACTGTAGCCGAAGGCTATAACGTCCCGGCAGAGCGCATGATTGCGCTGCTGGTTATTCTACTTGCTGCGCAGCGCTAATCTTTCATCACCATCATCATTTCTTCACTGAGGAGAACGATTATGCAAAAGCCAACCGTCATAGACCGCGCACGACGTGCCATCTCCGGCATAACGCCCCTACCATTCTGGCTGTTTATTGGCTGGATAGGCTTGGCAGCAGCTTTGAACATACCACCACATGCACCGTTCTTTACCGTATTTGTCCTGCTGCTAGCGATGATGTTCATCCAGCCGCGCAAAGTAGATTATGACCCTGTCGAGATTACATCTCCCGTGCAAGGCACATTCATGGCATTAAACAGCCCGGCTGATAAAGTACCCAGCCACGGCACCCGCCACTTGGGGCAAACCTGGGGCATTGATTTTTTGCATAGACGCGAAGACTTCGGCACAGTACCGTGGTGCAACGGCTTCAGACCCGCCACGTCTTTCTCCTCATTCGGTGAACCGGTTTACGCCGTTGCTGATGGTGTGGTGGTCAGTTGCGATCAACAGCTCAACGACCATCGCAGCCGCAGCAGCTATCCTGCACTGCTGTTTATGATGACGCTGGAAGCACTGGTGCGCAGCATACTGCCGCCACGCTTCACGCTCGGCAACCATATCGTCATCGATCACGGCAATGGCGTGTACTCGCTCTATGCACACCTGCGCAAAGGAAGCGCATGGGTCAAGATTGGCGACAGCATCTCGCAAGGCGCAGTCATAGCCGAAATTGGCAATACCGGCAACAGCTCGGAACCGCATTTGCACTTCCAGCTGATGGATCGCAAGTACGCCGCCTCCGCAGCCGGCATACCCTTTCAGCTGAGCGATATCCGCGACGAGGAAGGTAATCGCATCGCAATACCTGAAACTGGCAAGTGCTTTTCTACAGCAGGTGCTAAAGAACTGTAGAAAATATCGATCAAAGGATCTCGTTAAGTAACGCTTCCGGCCGACACAGGCGCGTGCCTTTCTCCGTCGTCACAAACGGGCGCTGAATCAGCACAGGATGGGCGAGCATCATCGCGATGCGCTCGCCGTCATCTAATTCACGCCCTTGTGGATTGAGCTCCTGATACAGCGCTTCATTTTCACGCATAGCCTCGCGTACGCTGATGCCGCTGTCGGCAATCAACTTGCGCAATGTTGCCTCATCCGGCGGATTGTCGAGGTAGTGAATAATCTGCGGCTCGATACCACGCTCACAAATAGCCGCCAGCGTATTGCGCGATTTACTGCATTTCGGGTTGTGGTAAATGGTGATTTGACTCATGCTTTCCTCACAAATTCCTTGCCAACAACGCGTATTGATCAATCTCACCAATATCGGCTTGCACGATCCAGCCGCTGCCTTTGGCTGCATCAATTGCTTCACCATTTTTTGCCAGCCACAATTGATCAAGGGTAATTTCGCGGTTACCACTTGGCGTAATCACTTCGAGGCGGTCGCCAATCGCAAAATGGTTTTTTGCTTCAATCGTCGCGCGACCACTTGCCGGATCATAGCTGGTAATTTCACCGACGAACTGCTGTGTCGCGGCATTGGATGAACCATTGGCGTAATTTTGCTGTGCCTTGATTTGACGGCGCACAAAAAAGCCATCGGTATAACCACGGTTCGCCAGCCCTTCGAGCTTGTCATTAAGTATGGGATTAAATTCACGCCCCGCCAGTGCATCATCTATTGCTTGGCGGTAGAGCTGCGCGGTACGCGCGGCGTAGTAATACGACTTGGTGCGCCCTTCTATTTTCAGGCAATCCACGCCAATCCGCACCAGTTCACCAACGTGCTCAATGGCACGCAGGTCTCGGCTGTTCATAATATAAGTGCCGTGCTCGTCCTCACTGATTTCCATGTATTCACCGGGGCGCTCTTTTTCTTCGAGAAAATACACGCCATCTGCTGCCGGATGGCGCTCGCGGCTGTCCGTGATGCCTTGCAGTGCATCAGGGGAGAAGATCTGATCAGGCGTAGGAATAAAGCTGCCGTCGCTTTCCTCTTGCGCGCCGTGGGTGCTGTATTGCCAGCGGCAAGCATTGGTGCAAGTGCCCTGATTGGGATCGCGGTTATTGAAGTAACCCGAAAGCAGGCAGCGCCCTGAATAAGCGATACACAGCGCGCCGTGAACAAAGACTTCCAGCTCAATGTCCGGGCAACGTTCACGGATTTCAGCGATTTCCTTGAGCGACAGTTCACGCGACAAAATTACGCGGCTAATACCGTTCTGCTGCCAGAACTTGACCGTCGCCCAGTTGACCGTATTGGCCTGCACCGACAAATGGATCGGCAAGTCAGGAAATGCTTCGCGCACTAGCATAATCAAGCCGGGGTCGGACATAATCACCGCGTCCGGCTTAGCTGATAGCGATGGCGTCAGGTCGCGGATCGCCGTTTGCAACTTGTAGTTATGCGGCATGGTATTGACGGTGAGGAAGAACTGCTTGCCTTGCGCATGCGCCTCATCAATCCCGGTTTTCAGGTTGTCGTCGTTAAACTCGTTGCCGCGCATGCGCAAAGAGTAGCGCGCGGCACCGGCATAAACCGCATCCGCACCGTAAGCAAAGGCATAGCGCATGGTTTTTAGCGACCCGGCGGGCGCGAGTAATTCAATATTTGGCTTCATGAAGACTGCTATCGTTTTTAGAATAATATTCGTAATATCCTAGCACAACAGCGGCAAAATCGTCACTGCCACAAATAATACAACTATAGTATGCATTATAAAATTTATACAAATTAAATTAAACTAAATATTTGCAAGTTATGCCAGGTAAGCTAAAATAGCTATCTAGATGGCAACATCTTAATATCAGTTCAACTTTTTTAAAAAATTTTACCACTGAGAAAATAAATTTAGTATAAAAATTACATCACATAAGCGAACTTTTTAACAAAAATCAGGTAACCATTACCGTTTTATAGTAATTTAAAAAATAACTATAAAATACGAATTTTCCAGCAATCAAGCTGGCAATCTTTTTCTACAAAGAATCCATTGCATATTTGGAGCAATCATGCACATACCTAATCTCAAACCTACACTACTCGCCAGCGTCATTACTGCAGCAATTTATACACCAGATATCCAAGCTTATTCTTGTTCTCTCAACTCTCCCTCTAATTTTTCCTTATTTCATATAAATAATGGAGAGTACGAAGGAAACTGCACCATTGATAATGGTCGATTCTATATGAATTTAGACTATTCAACCATAGAGTTTAATACACCTTTAACTGTTACAAGCATTGCTAACGCACCTAATGTTCCAGGTAGAGGCAAAGGCGCTATCACGTCTGGCAACCACGGCAACCTCATTTTTAATGACACCGTAACCATTCAAGATACAGAGAACGCTGATCGCCAAAGAAGTCCTCGTTTAATTCTTATACGTAATAAAAAGGATAATTATGGAGGAGTTGAAAAAGAAAATTCAGGCGTAACATTCAAAGGGGATAACAACATACTGAGTATTGCTGCTAATGCAACGCCATATTTTTATACAGGTGCTGCTATAGCCAATTACAATTATTTTGCGGCATTAAACTCAGATTATAAAACAACAATCAATAACACTGGTACAGTCAATGGTATTAACCAAAACTATGGTAAGCTGATATTTGAGCAAGATCTCACTATTAATAGTCAAATAAGCCAACTTGACTCCCTCGGAGCAATAAAACGTCAAAATGCAGCTATCCTTATTAGCGGTGGTACTGCTGAGTTTGGAAAAGTTACAATTAATACGGACATCAGCGACCTCACACAGACACCTAGTGAAGGTGCTGGCCTAATATCACATGCCTATGAATATGAAAAAAGCCTTTTTGGGCATGCTAGAGGGACCGGTGAAGGCAGTGACGACGCAATACCTCAAAGCACATTTAACAAAGACCTAACCATTAATACCCACAATGGCGCTGCTATTCAGTTTACTCATGGCAAAATTGAGCAAAGTGGTAGCAAGGCAACCATTAATGTTAGTGGTGACGGTCATGGCATTGCAATCACTGATGAAGCAGGTGGATTACTTGCTGATAATACAACAAAAAGCAAGTTCAACTGGATTCAACTTGCTGGTGGTGCGCTCACTTTTGTAGACGGCAAGACTCAGTCAGATGCACCAAATCAACTCACTATCGGGCTTGGTGAAAATACCACGATTACTACTAACAATGGTGATGGTATCAACATTGCCAATATACCCGAAGACAATATCAAACACATCAATATCAATAATACTGGAATAATCACCGCAGAAAACGGAGATGCAATTGATTTAAGTTTGTTAGAGCCAGATCCAAGTATACAAGATGATAAAGCACAGCTAACTGCAGCTCGTACCATTAATATCATTAATGGTGCTACTCTCAGTGCCCAAAGTGGCTATTCTTTATATGGCAGCAACTACAATGAGAGTTTCACCTCAAATGGTGGCAAACTAGTTGGCAAAATTGATATGCAAAATGGTTGGGATACAGTCAAATTCGATGGATCGACAAAGGCTGTAGATATCTCTGAACTAACTGAACTTAATGGAGGCCTTGATTCTAATAGTAACAACGAATTTGACACCCTAACGCTTATTGGCAACATCATAAACCCAGCAAATGGTTTTAATGGTAGCCAACTTACAAATTGGGAAAAAATTGAGTTAACAGAAGAAGCCACGCTTGCATTAACTGGGCCAGATCCAGTGAAAATTGGTGATAAACAAAATGACAGCGGCCTATTTATTGATCAAAATACAACACTTATTTCCAAAGGCGATAGCACTACCATTGTCGGCAATGTTTCCAACCAAGGTACTATCGAACTCGATAATGATTCAGGTGCTGCTTCCCCTACGTTTAACACTCTAACTATTGATGGTGACTACGAAGGCGGTGGCAAAGTTAAGCTACATACGCTACTTACTGATAATCCACAAACAGATAAACTTATTCTGAAAGGTAACGTATCCGGCGAGACAGAAGTTGAAGTTGTTAAAGTAAACAAACCAGGTGAAGAACCTACAAAAGCCGATACAAATGGTATTC
Source organism: Cardiobacteriaceae bacterium TAE3-ERU3 (assembly GCA_019218315.1). NCBI lineage: Bacteria > Pseudomonadati > Pseudomonadota > Gammaproteobacteria > Cardiobacteriales > Cardiobacteriaceae > Cardiobacteriaceae bacterium TAE3-ERU3. Next base: position 42,982 of record JAHUUI010000007.1, read on the forward strand.
AGCTAATTGATACAAGTACAGCAACAATGCCAATAACTGATGCGGATAAATCTTTCACTTTATCTAGTGATGTTGAAGCAGGTGCGTATCTTTACAATAAATTAGCTTATAAAAAGAATGAAGGCTTCTATCTACAAAGTAAGCGTAAGCCTTCTGATGACAACTCTATCCAACCCGACGAAGGACAAAACCCCGACGAAGGACAAACCCCCGACGAAGGACAAAAATCTGGCAAAGGTAACAGCAATGATAGTAATCATGGTGCCTATCAGCCCGAAGTCTATCGCCCAGCTGTAGCAGGCTATAGCGTTGCCCAACTCGCCAACCGTAATGCTGTTATAGGTATGTTGGGCAATCACCTGCACCAACGCGTCGATGAACAGCAAGTCCTAAACTGGAATGATGACCACAATGATCAACAGATATGGGGTCGTATTCGCCATGAGTCACTCTCTCTCAATGGAAAACAGCGTTTTGATTTGGATCAGAAAACACAATATGCACAACTTGGCTGGGATTTAGATATCAATCGCGACAACCAGAACAGTCGCCAACATAGCGGTATTTACGTAGCCTATGCACACGCCAATGCCGATATTTCTGATCGTGCACGTATCACTCTGGGGCAACAAAGTTTCACTGGCAAGATCAGAGGCGATATCTACGGCGTTGGTGGCTACCATACTCGCTATGATGAAGATGGCAATTACGTTGATCTGATCGGTGGCATACACTTCATCAATAACAAATACAGCGATGTACTCAATGGTAACAGTAACCAAAAAGGTTGGGGTTTGTCTGCATCAGCAGAAGCCGGCATGCCGATAACTGTTAGCGACAGTGATCATGGTAACTGGTTTATTGAGCCACAAGCTGAGCTGACTTGGCAAATGACCAACTACCATAGTTTCAAAGACGGCATCACTGAAATTGATGGTTACAACAGCCACAGCCTGCGCCCTCGCCTTGGCTTACGCTTTGGATATAACGACAAGCCAGCTGATAGGGAAGCAGCAAAAGACTTCCACCTCACAGCCAGTATCGTTCACGAACTGATTGCTCCTACACAAGTAACCGTTGGTGGTACCGACATCAAAGAAGATATAGGTAAAGATACCTGGCTTGAAATTGGCGCTGGTGGTCAATTCCCAATCAATAAGTCAACCTATATCTATGGCAGTGCACAATACTTACACACCCTGAACAACAATACCCGTCGTGGTATTACTGGTCAGGTTGGTATTCGCCATAGCTGGTAAGTCTACACTACACTATTAGCAAAAATGCCGCAGGATACTCATCCTGCGGCATTTTTGTTATAACGACTAAAGCAAAATTCTGCTTTATTTACCCTAATTCATACCCGTTTTACGAAAATATTTTTATATACCTGCAAACCAGCTCATCATCACTTGCTCACCAGCTGCAGTAAGCGCCGCGCCATACTGTTGTGCATCGTCGCGTAATCGCTGTAGGTCAATACCCGCTTGCGCGAGTTCACAGGCGTGGCCGATGAGCCATTGCTCCAGCTTGTGCGGGTCAGCCTCGAGATGAAATTGCAGTGCAAGTACATTCTCACCATAGCTAAATGCCTGATTTGGGCAAGCAGCACTGGCTGCAAGGTGGGCGGCACCATCGGGAATGGCAAATTGGTCGCCGTGCCAGTGCAATACTGGTACATCTGCCAATCCAGCCAAGGGATTATTCTGCACTTCTTCATTCAGTTGCAAAGGCGCAAATCCAATTTCCTTATGCCCCATACTTTTTACTTTTGCACCGAGCAACCGCGCAATCAACTGCGCACCAAGACACACGCCAAGCATGGCTTTATTCGCTTGCAGGCGCTGCTCGATAAAACCGAGTTCATCACGCAGAAATGGGTAAGCTGCTTCTTCATACGCGCCAATCGGCCCACCAAGGATAATCAGCAAATCATCGGCAACTGGATCTAGCGCACAAAAATCACACAACCCGGCTTCGACATAACGGACTTGATAACCTTGTTCGTGCAGGACACCAGCAATGATGCCGAGGTCTTCAAAATGGAGATGGCGGATAACGAGTGCAGTTTTCATGTGTTCACCTTTGTTCCGGCCAATAGTGGCTGTCCGGTAAATCGCGCACACCGAAGATTGCTTGCCCAATACGGACGATGGTTGCGCCCTCGGCAATCGCCATTTCAAAATCACCAGACATGCCCATCGATAGTTCATCCATGCTCATACCTGCGGGTAAATCACGGCGCAATTCATCGCGCAATTGGCGCAGCAGGACAAAGCAATCGCGTACTTTTTCATTGTTATTCGACAGTAGCGCCAGCGTCATCAATCCTTTGATATTGAGGTTTTGATATCGTGCGAGTTGTTGCACAAAATCGTGTACATCAGCAGGTGCGAGGCCGTATTTGCTTTCTTCGCCAGAGGTGTTGACTTGAACCAGCACGTCAAGCGTCCGCCCTTCTGCGCCTAAGCGTTCGTCGAGTTTCTCCGCGACGCGCAGGCTGTCGAGCGCCTGAAATTCGCTGGCAAAGCGCGCGACGTATTTGATTTTATTGGTTTGCAGGTGCCCGATTACTGACCACTGAATCGGCAAATCATTCATGGTGTTGTATTTATCCCATGCTTCCTGCACTTTGTTTTCACCAAAGCCGTGGTAGCCGAGTTCGTAAGCCTCACGAATGATGGCGGCATCGACGGTTTTGCTCACCGGCAACAGGCGCACGCTGCTTGGATCACGCCCTGCACTGGCGCAGGCAGCATCGATGCGCTGTTGAATGTCGGCAAAATTGGCTGCAAGTGCCTCACGGCTATCAGCTTTTGGGTAGTGACGCTCAGTCATGATCATGCCTCCTTATGCGTGCGATTGAGTAACCAAACCAGCGACAGCATCACCGGTACTTCAACCAGTACCCCGACTACGGTTGCAAGCGCCGCGCCAGAGTGCAGACCGAAGAGCGAGATAGCAACCGCAACTGCCAGCTCAAAGAAATTACTGGTGCCGATCAGGCAAGCTGGGGCTGCGATATTAAACGGCAAGCGCAAGGCTTTGGCGGCCAACCAACCAACGGCAAAAATACCATAGGTTTGCAGCAGTAAAGGAATGGCGATCAGCACGATCAAAAGCGGCTGCGCAATGATGGTTTGTGCCTGAAAGGCAAACAGCAGCACCACGGTCAGCATCAAGCCGCCGATGGACCAAGGCTTAAGTTGTGCTGCCAGTTCATTAATTGATTTGCCACGACGCAGGTAATGGTTGCGGGTCAAGATGCCTGCAACCAGCGGCAAGACTACGTACAGTAGCGTCGAGAGCAACAAAGTCGCCCACGGAATATGGATGTCGCTGATCCCAAGCAATAATCCGGCGATTGGTACAAAGGCAAAGATCATGATGACGTCGTTCACCGCGACCTGCATCAGGGTGTAATTGGCATCACCTTTAACCAGCTGACTCCAGACAAACACCATCGCGGTACATGGTGCAACGCCGAGCAGGATCATACCGGCAATATAGGCTTGTGCGTCGTCCGCACTGACCCAGTTCGCATACAGGCCACGGAAAAACAACCACGCAATTAGCGCCATGGTGAATGGCTTGATTAGCCAGTTAATCGTGACCGTGAGCAGTAGTCCTTTAGGCTTGCTGCCAATATCCTTCATTGCAGACCAATCGATTTGCAACATCATTGGAAAAATCATCAGCCAAATCAGTATGGCAACAACAAGATTGACGTGCGCGACTTCTGCCGCCGCGACAACGCCAATCGTATCGGGTGCAAGCAAACCCAGCACGACGCCGATGAGCATCGCCAGCCCCACCCACATACTCAGCCAGCGTTCAAATAAGCCCATAGCATCTCCTGAATTGGTTGCCAAGATTGAGGCGCAAACCGCACCACTCTTGAAATAATTACTTACATCGCATTTACTGCGGCAATGGCGGCAAGAATATGCTCTTTATCCGCGCCCATAATGGTGCAATCGGCAAAGCCCTGCATGACGATGAGGCGCAACTGACCTTTGGCAACTTTTTTGTCGAGCAGCATTGCATCGTAAACGGCTTCATTGCTGAGGTTCGCGTCGAGAACCGTAGGCAGGTTGGCGCGCTGGCACAGCGCCACAATACGCTCAATATCGGCATCTGTGATATAGCCAAGGTTGCGCGACAAATGTGCGGCCATAACCATGCCGATGGCAACCGCTTCGCCGTGCAGGTAGCGCTGATAGTGAGTCAGTGATTCAATCGCATGGCCAAACGTATGCCCGAGGTTAAGCAGAGCGCGCTGCCCGCTTTCGCGCTCATCAGCAGCAACCACATCAGCTTTGTTCTGGCAGCAGTGGGCAATCATTTCAATTTGCGTGGCGCGGTCGTGTGCCATGATCGCGTCGATATTTTGCTCAAGCCAAACGAAAAAATCAGGATCGTTGATCAAGCCGTACTTAATCACTTCGGCGAGCCCGGCGCTGTATTCACGCGGTGGCAAAGTTTCAAGCACATCGAGATCAATCAGCACCGCTTGTGGTTGGTGAAATGCACCGATCATGTTTTTGCCGCGTGGATGGTTAACGCCAGTCTTGCCGCCAACCGAAGAATCAACTTGCGCGAGTACGGTGGTCGGGATTTGCACGCAATGGATGCCGCGCTGATAGCTCGCTGCCGCGTAGCCGGATATGTCGCCGACGACCCCGCCGCCAAGCGCGACAATCACTGCGTCGCGGTTAAAGCGTGCATCGACCAGTGCGTCGAGGATAGCGCTAACTGCGTCGAGGTTTTTGTATTGTTCGCCGTCTTTGAGAATAACTTCAATCACGGTTTTGCCATCAAGTGCGGATTTGAGCGTATCGAGATACAACGGCGCGATGGTATCGTTACTAACGATGCACACTTGCTGCGCTTTGATGTGCTGCTGTACTACGCTGCTGTCACCAAGTATCGCCGCATCAATGACGATGGGGTAAGTGCGTGCCTGCCCGACGGGTAGGTTGACGTTAAGTGTGGTGGTCATTAGAAAAGTCCTTGTGTGGTTTGCTCGGCGACGAAGCCATCAGCAAAGATGCCTTGGCTGCGTTGCCATGCCTGAAAAGCGCTACGCGTGTTGGCACCAAGGATGCCATCAGCTTTACCGGGATCAAAGCCAAGTGCTTGCAAACGTTGCTGCAAAGCGGTGACTTGCGCAGTGGAAAGCGGCTGTGCACTGCGTGGCCATGTCGTATGTAGCGATGCGCGCCCTACAATGGCATCCCCGAGTAGCGAAACAGCAAGCGCGTAACTCGATGCGTTGTTATAAACCTTGATGACATCGAAGTTTTTAGTGGTCAAAAATGCCGGACCATGCACACCACCCGGTAGCCACAGCGTGGCTTGGGCATTGGCTGGTAATCCGCCACTCGTGGCTTGAACACCGAGTGCTTGCCAGCTAGACCAAGGCAACGTTGCACCGACATATTGGTCGCTAAACCCTATGGGCAAACTGACTTCAATCCCCCACGGCAAGCCAAGTTGCCAGCCAGACTCACTGAGATAGCTGGCTGTCGAGGCAAGTGCATCTGCGGTCGTCCACAGGTTACGGCGGCCGTCACCATCGCCATCAACGGCATGCGCGGCGTAAGTGGTCGGGATAAACTGGGTTTGCCCCATGCCACCTGCCCATGAACCACGCAATTGTTGCGGCTCAATATCCCCTGATTCGACCAGCTGCATCATCGCAATCAGCTGATTTTCAGCAAAATCACGGCGGCGGCCATCATAGGCGAGCGTCGAGAGTGCCGAAGCGAGATCGCTATTGCCGGTATTCGCACCATACGACGTTTCCAAGCCCCAAATAGCTGTGACGATTTCAGGCGGTACCCCATAGCGCTGAGCGAGATTATTGAGCAGGTTGCGCTGCTGATTAAAGTTTTGCTGCCCTTGGCGGATACGGCTATCGGACACGGCACTATCGAGATACGACCAAATATGCTTGCTGAATTCTGGCTGCTTGCCATCGAGATTGGCAATACTTTGCTGGTAGTCCGCGCCAGCCATGACGGCATTGACGGTTTGCGGGTTGATGCCGCGCGCGATTGCCCGCTGGATAAAGCTTTGCCGCCAATCAGCAAAACTACTGTATTGCTGTGTTACAACCGGAACTGAAGCTGAGCTGACGGGTAATTTTTCACCATCAGAAACCACCGTCGGCGCACCGGTCGCGCAGCCAAACAGCAGCAAGCTCAGGAATACGACGGGATGACGATGATGAATCATATGACGGCTCCAATATACAAAGGGGTTATATTAGTCTGTGCGTTAATTCGCGTCTATGCTTGCGGAACACTGCGATCAAGATGCGCCAGCTGCCACACGCGCCGCGCGCCAAGGATCGCATTGACGCTCAACCCGATCACCAAGCCCGACCACAATCCATAGATACCATAATCAAAGACGTAGGCGAGAATCAATGCAGAAGGAAAGCCGAGCATCCAATAGCCGATCAGAGCGTAGATCATCGCCATCTTACTGTCATTTAGCCCACGCATCACACCAGCCGCAACGACCTGTATGCCATCACCAATTTGGAACACGGCGGCAAAGAGCAGGATAGTCGAGGCAATCTCGATAATTTCCGGCACGTCGCTATACACTTCGGCAATTTGGCGACTAAATACCGCAATCACGGTAGCGGTAACCAACATCAGCAACACCGACAAACCAAGCCCGATAAACGACACATAGCGCACGCCGCGCCAGTCCTTGCGCCCGCGTTCGTTGGCGGCAAGGATAGTCATTGCCGACGACAGCCCCAATGGCAACATAAAGACCATCGCCGAGAAGTTGATCGCAATCTGATTAGCTGCGGTCAGTGTTTCATTAGTACGGCTGACGATCATACCGATGACATTAAATAGCCCCGCTTCCATGACGATCGCCAAGGAAATGGGAATACCGAGGCGTAAGAACAGGCGTAAATCGACCCAGTCCGGTGCGCCAAAATGGGTGAACAAGCGATAGCGCCGCCAGCGTGGATTGCGGTAAATGCCGGCAAACAACAAAATCGCGTAGAGAAAGCTCGCGACATTTGTCGCAATTGCCATCCCTTGCGCCCCAAGCTGTGGGAAAATCCACCAGCCGGTGAGGAATGCGTAGTTGCCGAGAATATTGACCGGTATCAGCGCGACCTGAATAATGATATTGCTGCGCGGCCACGCCATGCCTTCGAGGAAATAGCGCCCGCCAAGGGCAAAGACGAATACCGCAGCACCCGGCGCTAAAGTGAGCAAATACATTTTCGCTTCGTGGGCGATATCCGGTGCACTGCCGATCCAGCCCGGAATATAGGCGCTGATGATGGTCAAGATAAAAGTCACTACACCGAGCATACCGGACATCCACAAGCCTTGCTGGAAGCTGCGGCGAATGCCTTTAGCGTTGTCGTCGCCGTGGTAGCTGGAGACGGTCGCGGAAATAGCAATCGTCACCCCAATCATGAGCAGGAATACCAGCGCATAGACTTGACTGGCAAGCCCAACGCTCGCCTGAGTCAATGGGCTGTGCCAACCTGCCATAACCGTATCAACCACTTGCGGCATATAGCCGAGCAACTGGGTAAAAATCAGCGGCAGCCCTAAGCTGACCGTCCGCCCTAGTTTGCTGCGCAACAGCGCTGTATCAACCGACTTGAACATTGGTATCCGGATATTTTATACGACGTTTTTTAGGAAGAGCGATGAAGTACGCCAGAGTTAGTGGCCCTAATCGCCCGGCGAACATCATGATGATAATGACAAACTCACCCAGCTCAGAGAGGCTACCGGTGATCCCGCGTGACAAACCAACCGTACTCAGTGCTGAAATGACCTCAAAAGTCACATCAAGGAAGTTGTGCTCATCCTCAATCACCAGCAAAGTGTAGATTGCAATCACCATCATAAACAACGAAATAATCGTCACTGCCAGTGCTTTTTTCACCAAGCGCTCAGGAATAGTGCGCCCCATTGCCGTGACTTGCTCCTGCTGGCGCAAATACGACCATGTGGTTAAAAGCAGCACGACAAATGTGCCTATTTTCAAACCACTGGCAGTTGAGAGTGAACCACCACCGACGAACATCAGCAAGATGGTCAGGAACGTCGTGCCATCAGTAGTTAAGTCCGTCGGGATGGTATTAAAGCCCGCAGTACGTGGTGTGACCGCCTGGAACCATGAGCGCAATGCCTGATCGTACCACGACATATCGGCCATGGTATTGATGTTGTTACGCTCCATCAGCCAAATAGCGGCAAATGCAAATAGGTTCAGCCCCACAGTGGCCATGATCACCAAGCGGCTGTTGAGGCTAAGCTTCGACCAACGGCGCTGATCGCGAATATCGACCAGAACCAAAAAGCCCAAGCCGCCGATGATGATCAACAACGTCACCGTCATATTGATCACAAAGCTGCCAGCGTAGGGGATCAAGCTATCTGACGACAGGGCAAACCCCGCGTTATTAAATGCAGAAATAGAATAAAAAAGCGCTTGATACATTGCCCGGCCAAGCCCGACATCTCCCCACCAGTAGAGCGTCATAATGACAAAGGCAATACTTTCAAAGATCAGGGAAAATACCACCACCGACTTAGCGGTACTAAATATCTTGTTAAGCCCGACATTGCCCAATGCTTCTTGCGCTGCCATCTGCCCGGTCATGCTGAATTTGCCGTGCAAGCTCATCACCGCCAAGACCGCAAAAGTCATGAAACCAAGCCCGCCAAGCTGAATCAGCACCGCAATCACCATTTGCCCGAATACGGTGTACTCATCAGTACTCACCACAGCCAAGCCGGTGACGGTTACCGCAGAAGTTGCAGTAAAAATGGCTTCAATAATGCTGATGTCGCGAATCGCAGCAAATGGCATCGACAGCAAAAAAGCGCCGACCAGAACCAGCGCCAAAAAACCCAGCGTCAGAATTGCTGGCGGGTGTTTACTAAAGAAATTCATGACGACAACTGATCGCCTGATTCACGATTGCGCTCAATCACTTTAAATGCCTTGCTTAGCTGCTTGAGCGCTTCAAGCGGCCCTGAAAGCACCAGACGATCGCCCTGCTCAATCACAAAATCACGCTGATCGCAGCGCATGACGCTTGCCCCACGCTTAATCATAAAGACCTCAATAGAATCGTGCCCGGTAAATGCCTGCTCAATGGTCTGACCATTTAAAATATCATTGGCAATAACCTGAATCAGATACAAATCATCACCGAGTGCCATATGGTCTACAACGATTGGGTAGTTCATTGCCTGCGCAATACGGATGCCCATATCGTGCTCTGGCTGGATGATGTGGCGTACTTTCAGCGCTGAAAGAATCGCACCATGAGATTCTGTTTTCGCTTTTACCCACACGTTGCGAATACCCATCTCGCGCAAGTTAAGCGTACACAATACGCTCGCCTCGAGGTTATCACCAATACTGACGAGGACCCCATCACAGCGGGTCAAATTCAACTCTTCGAGCATGCCTTTATCCGTCGCATCAGCGATGGCGGAATACTGCAAAATATCACTGACTTTGTCGATTTCTTTACTATCGATATCAACACCAATCACTGTATTGCCCATGCGCTGCAGCTCCAACGCTGCACTACGACCGAGTACACCAAGACCGATCACGGCAAATAACATAACATCCTCCAAGCGATGATTATCTGTTCGCAGCCAACCCCAAAGAACAGATGCAAACAATCAAATTATATGAAACAAGACAATGTCTTATTCTTTTATTTCAACATCTGTCTTACCGGGTTTTAACCGTATAAGGTCGCATATCATACACTGAAATAGCCCAGCTTTATTGCACTTAATATACAGAAAAAGCGCGGTAGAACCGCGCTTTTTCCAATGCCAAACAGTGGCACTATGCGTATCGTGAACTTAATCGCGGATACGACCTGCAGCACTGTGTGCACCGGCAAGTGTCGCCATGAAAGTCAGGAACGCACTGATCAGCCAGCTTAACGCAGCCCAACGCGCTGCACTACGAGCAGCAGCTTCTGCTTCTTCAACAGCTTGCTTCGCTTTAGCAACTGCTTGCTCAGCTTCTTTCTCGATCTCATTTGCCTGCTTAACCAAGTACTGCTGAACGTCAACCGCTTCAGCACGAGTCAAGCCTTCACGCTGCAAACGAGTAATCAATTCATCATCAGTCAGCTGGTTTTTCACTGCTTCATAACGGGTCTTGACGTATTCTTGTGCGTTATCCAAAGTGATTTCTTTATTTTTGAAATCCTTGGAAACTTGCTCTTTGCTCTGCTCAATCGTGCTCTTAACAACTCCGGCAATAGCCTGAATCTGCTCTTCGTTGAGTTCGTCGTTGTTGTTGGCAACAAACTTGGCAATATCTTCTTCACTGACGTTACCCAGCGCATTTTTCACATTAGGCAGATCATCCATGCTGAAGTCGCTATTTGAACCAGCAATTGCCGCAGTTTGTGCAGCACCACCAACGGCATTACCTATAGCACCACCAACGGCGTTAGCTGTCGTACCGACGATTGCGCCGATGCTGCTAACAGTGAAAAACGTAGTGAACAGAACCAACAGCGCAGCAGTTACGCCGCCAGTCAGAGTAGCGTGCGCTTTAGAAACGACTTGATAGGCAAAATTGTCATCACGAGCTGGAGCTTGGGCATTAACAGCAACGTTACCCGCAACAAATGCGCCAACGATTGCAGACAAAGCAAACCAGAATAACCCCATGAAACCGGTCAGGCTAAAAGACAGACCGAATAAGAAAGTAATAAATGCACCAATAGCGAGGATGGCCATAGATGCTACTGCACCGACGACAACGCCGGCAAAAACCGCGCCCCAGCTGAATGGGCGTGAGGCACGCGCAGAAATGATGCTTTTCATCAAGTTAACTCCTGAGTTAGTTTAGTGGGGTTTCTTAAACTATAGTTTTGACACAAGTGCAATTGTTTTAATGAAACCTGAACAATCATTCGCATCAGGCTCAAACTTGGTCGCTATAGCCCCGCCAGAGAGCGGCGGGGCGCATATTATATAGGACGAAAATCGTTCGACAACTTGATTACCTTACTGAAATAGTTAATTTTTATTTACTTTAGGTTGGGTGAGCTATCAACTTAATCCCTTTCGGGGCCGGGTTATCCAATATCTGTGCTCCGTGCAAGCTCAAGGTTTATTTACCTGATTATGAATCGTAATGCCTCCATAGTAGCTCTGGTGATCAGATAAACCTTCACTGATATAACGTTTTTTGCAAACGCACCATAATTGGTAATGGTTTATACCGCATCACAATGAGAGATATTGATGAGCGTCAAATACCTACGCCATCTACATAACTGAGCCAACACGGCGTTCATCAAGTGCCTGACGCACAATGCGCAGCGCGGAGGACAAAAACAAACTTGCCATCAGTAGTGCCACGGCAATATCCGGCCATGCGCTGCGCGTCTGATACACCACAAAAGCAGCAACCATCACCGCAATATTACCAATCGCATCATTGCGCGAGCACAGCCACACCGAGCGCACATTGGCATCACCATCCTTGTATTTCAGAAGAAGTGCCACGCTGAGCAAGTTTGCCGCCAGTGCCAACAGCCCAACGCCGCCCATGATCTTTGCTTCCGGCACACCGAGCACCAGCACTTGATAGAGCGTATCGCCGAGCACCCACATCCCCATCAATGCAAGGCTTGCGCCTTTGAACAACGCAGCATTACTACGCACGCGGATCGACGATCCAATCACCCATAGCGACAAGCCATAAGTCAGCGCATCACCGAGAAAATCCAGTGCATCGGCCTGCAACGCCTGCGAACCGGCAAGATGCCCCGCCGCAATTTCAAAGGCGAACATCAGCGCATTAATCGCAATGACAGCCCAAAGGCGACGCTTATAGCTGGCTGAAACGCCATCAAAGCACGCATTTTGATTACAACATCCGGCCATGTTTATTCCCATCACAAAAGCCGCTATGCTAAAACCTCCAGTGACTGGAGGGTCAAGTGCCATGTACACGATAGGACAACTCGCGAAGCTGAGCGGCGTCAAAGCCACCACTATTCGCTATTATGAAAGCATTAACTTGCTCGATGCGCCCGAGCGTAGCGCCGGCAACCAGCGCCGCTACCCACAATCGGCCATCGCTCGCCTTGCATTCATTCGCCATGCTCGAGCTTTGGGCTTTGGGATCGACGCAATTGCCAACCTCATTCAACTGCAAAATTATCCGGATCAATCCTGCGCCGAAGCCGCACAACTCGCGGGTGACCTACTCGCCAATGTACGCGAGCGTATCTCGCAATTACAGCAATTAGAAAAGGAGTTAAGCGCGATTAACGATGGCTGCCAAAGTGACGATGGCACAGTTGCCAACTGCCACATTCTCGGCACTTTGACGCAAAATCCTCAGGCTACTTAGCCGCTCCAACGCACACGACTACACGCCCAGTGATACGCCCTGCGAGTAAGTCTTTCGCACTGGGAATTGCCTCATCGAGGCTAATGTCTCGACTGATACGCTGATAAAAAGATGCAGGTAACAGCTCAGCCAGCGCAGACCACACAGCCACGCGCTGCTCATACGGGCAGGTCACTGAATTGATGCCGAGTAATGATACTCCGCGCAAAATAAACGGCATCACGGTCGTCGGCAAATCTGCACCACCTGCCAGACCACAAGCCGCCACTGCGCCACCTTCCTGTATTTGCGCTAATACTTTGGCGAGCACCGTGCTGCCAACCGTATCGACAGCCGCCGCCCAGCGTGCTGCTTCGAGCGGCTTGGCTGACTCATCGAACTGCGCTCGATCAAGCACCTCATGCGCACCAAGCTCACATAAGTAATCACCATTTTCAACCACACGCCCCGTCACCGCACAGACTTCAAACCCAAGTGCTGCAAGAAGTGCTACGGCAACTGAGCCAACCCCACCACTCGCACCGGTCACCAGCACCGCACCATCTTGCGGCTCAATACCGTGGCGCTGCAATGCTTGTACGCATAGCATCGCAGTGAACCCAGCCGTACCGAGCACCATTGCTTGGCGCGTATTCAAGCCAGCAGGCAACGGCACCAGCCAATCGGCGGCTACCTGCACCTGCTCAGCAAGCCCACCCCAGTGTTTTTCACCCACGCCCCAGCCGGTCAAGACCACTTCATCACCGACCCGATAGCGCTGATCTGTGGATTCCAGTACACGACCAGCAAAATCAATCCCCGGCACCATTGGAAAGTGGCGAATAATTTTGCCGCGACCAGTGATTGCCAACGCATCCTTATAATTCAGGGTTGAATAGTCAACCGCGACCCGCACCTCACCTTGCGGTAATTGTGACTCGCTGATTTCCTCAAGCACAGCCCGCGTTTTGCGGCTTTCTACCTCCTGACGTACGACGATTGCTTTCATTCTCCCCTCCAATTAATGCGAACCTTCCAGCCAATCACTACGGCATATTTGCGAGTATATAACAAGGCACTAGCAAGACGTACCGCACACACATCTAATACGGAATGGTTTAAAGAAGCCATTTCATCTAGCCATCAAATAATAAATCAATAACTTAGAATCATATAAGCAATGCTTATAATCAGGTGTTGACTGTTTCTCATTACACTAAATTTTTATAATGCCGAGCAATAGCCATCATCTCAGGGAACAAAAATGCACAAAGACGACCATCAAGACCGTAACAAACTGCCGCTGAAAGTCGCCGGCATCCAGTTCGCTGCCAGCAGCAATTGGCAGCTCAATCTCGACTATTGCAGCGCTGCCATTCGCCGCGTCGCCGCACAAGGCGCAAGCCTGATTGTCCTGCCCGAATGCGCACTGCATACCCGTGAACCGGGTGAAACCACGCTCTACGCACAACCACTCGATGGCGAATTTGTCAGTGCATTGTGTGCATTGTCGGCCGAGCTCGGCGTGTGTATCGTCGCGGGCATCACTGAACCAAGCGACGAAGAACGCATCTATAACACCGCGGTCGTCATCCAAAACGGCGCACTGAGCTGCACGTACCGCAAGCTGCATTTATACGATGCGTTTGCGTTCAAGGAATCGGACAGCTTCATCCCCGGCGACAATGCGCCGGTCACGTTCACCCATCAAGGGCTGACTTTTGGCGTGATGACTTGCTACGACTTGCGCTTTCCCGAACTTGCCCGCCTGCTCGCCGAACAAGGTGCGGATGCCATTATTCTGCCGACGTCGTGGTTTGCCGGTGATTTGAAAGAGTGGCATTGGCAGGTACTCTGCGCCGCGCGGGCGTTGGAAAACGGCGTGTATGTACTTGGCGTAGATGCTTGTGGCACCAAGCGCATCGGCCTCAGCCGCCTGGTCGATCCTTACGGCGTGACGACTGCACAAGTTGGCAGTACGCCTGCCGACCTGATCGGCACCATCGATCCCGACATGATTGCGCAAGCCCGCCACAGCATGCCCTTGCTCAGCCAGCGTCGCTTTAAAATCGACCCGACCGTGCAGCCAATTGCCTCACATGCGAAAGCGTAATTTGCTGCGGATGAGCTCGCGAATCGTGCGCCGCTGATCGGGTATTTGCGCTGAAAATAGCGACCAGTCAACCTCGTCAGCGGGCAATGTGTCGTGGTGCGCGAGTAGGTAATCACGCACCGGCAAGGCGCGAATCCGCGCCAGTGATTGACGGTAGGCAAGCGGGTCGGTGATCGGGAATGGTGAAATCAGCCCGCGTCGTACTTTGATGATGAGGTCGGCGACGTAAAGCTGTGCGCTGTCCTCATGCCACAAGGATAAATCGCTCATGGTATGCCCCGGCGTGTGCAGAACCTTCCAATCGGGAAAGTCGGGCAAGCTGTCACCATCATGCAGCACAACATCGCCGCGCAAACGGCGGTGATAATAAATATTGCGCCACGGCTGGCGCTTTTTGCGCGCCATGTAATAGGCGAGCAGCAAGTCGATTTTGTGTTGCAGCCAGCCGCTAAAGCCTGCGTATAAATCGTTGGCATTTGCCGCGACCCACAGCGCGCAGCCAGTACGCTTGCGCAACAATGCCGCGCCGCCGCCGTGGTCAGGGTGCATGTGGGTGACGACCACAGCGTGCAAATCACTTAACGGACGCTGCAATTCATCTTCGATAAACGCGCAAATCTTGCCGACATCGCAACGGCAAGCGCCATCGAGCAGTAGCAACTTGTCGTCATATTCCGCGAGGTAAACCGTTTCGATATAGCCGGCAATGGCGTGCAGGGTAAAAGCCATCAGCTAGCGACCACATCACGCAGCAATGTATAGGATTGGTGCTGCAAGGCTTCATCGTAAATATAGCTGACCGCCATCAATTCATCGGCATGGACGGTGCGTTGTAGCGCATCGAGCTGATGACGCAATGTCGCTTTGCCGCCGACCAGCGAACAGGCGGTCATTTGCTCGACCATATAACGGCTGCGCACATCCCACAGCCCCTCCATTGAATCGACCGGCGGTTGCAACGGACGACGGCGGTTGGTGACGATACCGAGAAACGCCTGCTGCTGCGTGGTACGCAAAAACTGCGCGCTGGCGTCATCTTCAGCGGTGATCACGTTGACGCAAACAATCACATACGGCTTATCTAGCGCCGGTGACGGCTGAAATTCGGCGCGGTAAATCGCCAGCGCCGCTTCGAGTTGCGCAGGCGCAAAATGCGCGGCAAAGGCATAAGGCAGGCCGAGTCGTGCAGCAAGGTGTGCACTGTCGGTGCTAGAGCCGAGAATATAGCGCGGCACATGCGTGCCCGCGCCGGGATTGGCGCGCACGCGCCCCTGGCTATCAGCATCGCCGAGATAGCGCCCCAGCGTGACCACATCATCGCCAAACGTATACGCAGTTTCAACATTGCTGCGCCGCAAAGCTTGCGCGGTTTCCTGATCCGTGCCCGGCGCGCGTCCCAGCCCTAAATCAACACGATCCGGATACATCGTCGCCAACGTGCCATATTGCTCGGCGACAATCAGCGGACTGTGGTTGGGCAACATCACCCCACCCGAACCAACGCGAATGCGTTGCGTGTGCGCCAGTGTCTGCCCGATCAGGATCGATGTCGCCGAACTGGCGAGATTGACCATATTGTGATGCTCGGCAATCCAGTAGCGTTCATAGCCAAGCGCCTCGACGTGCTGCGCCAGCGCAATCATCTGCGCAATTGCGGTTTGGTTATCGCCACCTGCACGCAGTGGTACCAGATTCAAGACGGACAGTTTCACCATGCCTCCGTATCAGCAAAATTGGGCAGATATTATATAGTGGGACTCCAGAAAACGGTTACGACACATAAAAACAAGGCATTGTTCTTATTTTTATTTTTTGGTTACTTTGTGACTGTTTTTCTGGAATTGGGCTGTATATTGCCACTCACGATGCCAGCGTGCTGTGCGAGTGGTCGTTATGTGCCGGGTTATTGCTGCGGTGATAGTGGCGCAATGCGTGCTCCTGTCGCCGGCCTGCACTGAAAGCACTGACCCGCTTGAGGTAGCCGATAACGCGCGTGGCGTAATCAATATCGGTACTGTGGCAGGCGCTGCAATACGGCAAAGTGCGCTTGTCGATGTGGTTACAGGTATTGCACACAGTGATGCGCACATTGATGCAGAAATAGTTGCAGCCGGTGTGCGCGGCAACGTTGAGCAATTTCAAATAGCCTTCCTGATTGAGTGCCTCGTCGAGATTGAGGTGCAGCGCCGAGCCGCCATCGAGATAGGCGTTGTAGTCTCTGCCGTGCAAGCGGAATTTGTCCAGCGCATTGGTGTTTTCGTCTTCGACGATATAAAAATAGGAATTGTAACAGTCACGCGGTACTTGGTAGCCGTCCTTGCTGTCCCAGCGCGCATTTTTCACACCGAGATTTTCTGCGGGCACAAATTCGGTATTAAAGCGCACACCGTAGCGCTTGCTCGCAGCGCGGTTGGCATCGTAAATGGTCTTTAGCTGCGCACTGACAAATGCCTGATATTGCGGGTTATCACCGACGCGAATACCAAGGTACTCTGCGGCTTCGGCCATGCCGTTGATGCCGATGGTGAGGAATTGCTTGTCCATACTGATAAAGCCCGCATCGTAAACGCCGAGCATGCCCGCCTTGAGGTAATCCTGCATCAGCTCGTGATAGGCGACCTGATAGCGGTGAATTTTGTCAATTTCCGTGGCCAGATCACGCCCATCCTGAATCAGGCGATTCATGTTGGTGGTGATGACGTTGATCGAACCGGTCGCTACCCCGCCCGCACCCAGCGTATAGGAAAAGGTATGGTCGCTGATTTCATTGCGCAGGCGGCAGCACGATGCAAGCGAATCTGCACGGTCGGAAAGGTAAATAAAAAAGCTGTTCCCCGCGGCCAGCTCACCAGCCATCGCAGCGGCAAACGCTTGATCGCAGCAGCGCCCTGCCTTGGTCAGCATCGCCACGGTGACGACCGGAAAAGTCAGAATGGCCTTGCATCGCTCCTCATTGAGCCAGCTAAGGAAAAA
The DNA here is from genome assembly GCA_019218315.1 of Cardiobacteriaceae bacterium TAE3-ERU3. Classification (NCBI taxonomy): domain Bacteria; kingdom Pseudomonadati; phylum Pseudomonadota; class Gammaproteobacteria; order Cardiobacteriales; family Cardiobacteriaceae; species Cardiobacteriaceae bacterium TAE3-ERU3. Next base: position 60,458 of record JAHUUI010000007.1, read on the forward strand.
GCGCTGCAAGCGGTCAATGCGCGCAAAATCCGGACGCTGGAAATCGTCGGGGAAAACGAAGTCGGCAAAAATGGCGGAGAAATAATTCCGGTCATAAATGGAAATGTTCCAGAACACACTTTGATAGCCGCGCGCTGCCGCCGGTTGGTTGAGTGCATAGACCACGCCCTGCAAATGATTGGCGATTTCTGCACCGTGCGTATCGAGATAGTCCGCGCCGTAATCACGTGCAGCAAAGTGGTCAAAATAAGTCAGGAACTCGACCGTTGCCACCGCACCGGCAAACTGCGCACTGACGGCAAAGACGAAATTGATGAACGTGCCGCAAAAGGACGCGAGATGCTTCGGCGCCCGCGATTCGCCGCCCAGCCCCTGCAAGCCGTTGAGCAGCAAAGGATACATCGAGACCGACGCACAATACGGCTTGAGGCTGGTTTCATCGTGCACGTAAATCTCGTGTGCTTCAATCTGTTCGATATAGGACTGCGCCAATGCCTCACCAAAGCGGCTACGGATTTTATCGCTAACCAGCGAACGATTGACCTGAATCATGAAATCCTTCATCAACTCGGTTTCCAGCGTGGCAATATTCTTATGGCTGACATTGGCATTGGCATCAACCTGCGAACCATCAGCCGCATTGAATGCCTGACAGTACGACCGCACAAAATCTGCTTTGTCAGCAAGCTGCGCTGCACTTAACTCGATCATGGGATGTTCTCCAAAACAATTCATTGAGATTTTTGCCATCAGCAACACGAATAAAGCGCTGATTGGTATTGGGGCTGTCAAGCCCGCCAAGCGCGCGGACAAATGCGCCGGTTTTCAGAAACGTGAGGCGGGATTTTATCCGTGGCGAGACGTCATCGAGCCCCGTATACAGGCAGGTAGCAAGCCCACGCGATTGCGCAGCATCCAATATTGCGCACAGTTCATCGGGATACCATTCCCCGCCCATGAACAATACGCAGCTAATCAGGCCACGATAGTCGTCCATACGCTGTGCGGCATAGGCTGGCGTCAGCAACTCACCTTTATTGGGCGCCCACGTCTCGGCACTATGGCAACCCGGGCAACGCAAATTACAGCCGGAAATCGTCCATGCCAAGCTGATCTCTCCCGGCACTTCCTGAAACACAACTTGCTCATCTACATAGCGCATAAACCCTCCAAGAACACAACATATAGTATTCCTATTGTATTTAAAATCAATATATAGGTATATCATTTACATAAAATCATGAAAAAGATATAAATTATTTATTGAAATTAAGGGAGTCCCTTCCCTGACATGGCAAAGGAGAATATTCGTATCTTAGATCGGGAAATAGCCCATATTTCGCAAGAAGAAGTTACTTTTGCGATAGAGCTGCGAGCTTTTGCAAAAGCTCGCTATAGTTAACGAGAGTCTTCTCGGCGTAGATCAGCCCGGGCGTTCGTCCTTCGCCATCATCTGAATAGACGACATCAGAAACGACCTTGTATTTGATGTCCTGCTCTTTGGGCGACCAGACAATAACCAACAAAGGAAGCCCTGCATCCAAAGCGAGCTTATGCGCCACTTTCCAGCGCTGCTCATCTCCTTTATTTGTGCCACCGCGATCACCCGAGTAGCCAAAGTATTTATTGTTGCAATGCCGTGCAACGCTGATTTTGTTGGTCGTCTGAAACTCAATGACGGCAGCCGGCATTTTTGCCCCACGCGTTAACAGGAGTCCGTCCAAATTTCCCATCCACGGCGTTCCATGCCTTCTCAGCACTCGATCAAACGCCGGCAAATCCGCTAACTCCATATACTTGCTCGACATCTTCAAATCTCTAACGCGCATTGTTTGCTCACCAAAAACATCAAAACTGGAGAACATATATTTATCACTTGCGAGCTGGCGCGGCACATCAGGCATAAAGCCCTCTTCTGATATTGAGAAGTACGCATCACCGGCAAAGCGGTACATCACAACCCGCTCAGGGTTATAGCGGTAAAAAACGTAAAAATAATTGACCTTGAGCATCTGCGCAAATGCCAGCTTGGCATCCAAATTCGGCTCTTCCAGGCGTATCAGTGCTTCAAGTTCGGCATGCGTGTACGCTTCCAGGCGATCATCAACATATACTCGGCGGTCGAATAGCGCCGTCACGCGGTTTTGGCGAATGGTGTACCCTTCAAAGCTCTCCAACAAGCAGCCATCTTTGCAGAGCCTGTCCTTTACCCAGTTGTTTTTATCATTCCTTTCTGAGGTTTCTTTTTTAATGCTTATGTTATACATGGGCTTGGCCTATTTAACGGTCATACGCAGACCTTATCAATAGATACTACACCATGCTTTTCGCTTTTGTTTCTATAAAGGTGATTTCACGCTTATCCAAGCCATACTTCGCATAAAGTTGCTGATCGATCGCTGCAATGGACGCAGACCAGTCAATATCAGAGTTTGTCGTAAAGTCTTGTAGCGGCACTTTGCGCCATTTTGTGCTGGTATTGTCCTGCGTGATTTTCAAAACGCCGAGCATAATCCGCGCAAATTTGGACTTGATGTATTTCAGTGCATTTTGCGCTTCCTCTTCATGATCAAAAGCGCCAATGGCGATAAATGTTTCGGTAAAGCCCGTGCCCGGCGGCAAAATCAGAGGCGTGCTTAGAGCTTCACCAAGCTTTCCCGTGCCATTGGCCTTGGGCAAAATGATTTTGTATTTACTCAGCGTCTTGTCTGCTGTCAGGTAATCCCGCTTGAACCATCTAAATACCCGGTCATTATTTAACCGACCAAAAATTTGTATGTATTGCGCGCCATCATCAGGCTGCCTGTCCGTAAAAAGATCAGGCAATTTGCGAAACGCATTTGAAGCAATTCTCCGGTCAGAGATTGCCTTCATCTCTACAGGATAGTCTTTATAAATGGCGTCCGAATAGCGGTACTGACCACGGTTAGAGACGATTTCATCAAGCGTACTGCCCGTAAGGTGAGTTACTTTTTTCAAAATAGAAGTCAGCTCCTCATATACCGAGAAAGTGCCAATCTCGCCAAAATCCTTATGCGCGTTCCTGTATAAAATGGCCACGCCGCCTTTGATGTCTGTATTCGGGAATATGGATGCAGAGCTTTGCTGATAATGAACGACCCGCAAATGGCGGTCATGCAGCATACTTTGATTCCAGCTTTTTGCCGTACTGCCCGCATTGAACAAAAAACGCGCTGGAGAAATCAAACAATAACTTGAGCTTACAGCCTTGGCCAAGTCATAAAAGAAAGGGTAAATTGGCGTATCTTTTGTGCTCTCGCCCTTGGCACTTTCCTGATAAGGCGGATTACCGACCACGACATCGAACCTCGCTTCCTCTGCAAAAAGCACCATCTTGTTCGCATCCCAGTCCATGATTTGGGCGCGCCCACCTGATAACGATGGCAGATCGTCAGCAGTATCAAGCAGCGTAAGCTGACCATAGCCAATAAGTTCATGACTATCCGATAGCGGTAAAATGCCTTTTAAACCATCCATCTGGAACAGATTAAAGCTAATAATAACGGCGATCTCTTCCAGTAAATTCAATGGTGGCTCCGCGCCCCACTTCGCTGCGTAATAATCGCAAAAGGTATAAAGCAGGTTCTCACGGGCAAGCAATAAAGAATCGCCGCTCCACTCAAAGCCATAGCTTGAGCGGTAAGCCTCAGCCGCCAAGCGCAGCCACTCATCCTCATCATTGACCTCGGCATTGATGCGGCTCAGCTTACGATCAACGAAGCCAACCCGCATTGAGATCGGGATAATTGCGCCAGTCTGCATATCGTAGCGCGTCGCCATATAAGGCGCTTCACCGCAGGTAATCTCAAGCCACTTGCGCTTAACATAGTGCTCTAAATCATCATTTGCATAATCAGCTTCGACAACATCATTCTGCTTTTTGACGATATCTACCGGCGTAAATACCTCAGCCTGCGATTTGGTGCGTATTTTTTGCAACTCCAAAGCTTTTAAAGCGCGCGGCATAATCAGTTGACGCATTTCGCCGCTAATCAGCTTTGACGTTATTTGCCCCTTGGCCGCATAATTTTTGGCACCGTATTCAACGTAATGTTCACTCGCCCAAATGATATTCGCGCTCGCCCCTGCTAGTGAAGCTGTACGGTCAATAAGTAAAATATTGAGAATATCAGGCATCCGCTCCCTTATGGCATTTTCCGAAATATCTACACACGCAAACTCGTCTTTCATTTTTTCAGTACAAATACCATGTCGAACAAAATCATAAATAAGGCCATAGGAGCATCAATAAGTCACGCAGTGCGTTGATAAATCCTATGGAAAAGCATCGGTAAGATGGCATGATCACAGCAGATCTATCGCCAACAATCATCATTACGCGCCGCGATTATACCCTGCAAAACTACCCTGAGCACAAAGCTGAGAGGAGCACAATAGCCAACAAAAGCCGCAACACCATCAACGAATGTATAGCTGATCAGTGCAAGTAAAGCACGCCTTATAACGCCTTATTCACTATAAAAACAAATAAATAAGAAATACCACATAGCTTATCCCCCCCTCACACAAAAAACTCGCGTCCATGCCCTCCACAATGCACAGCGAAACTGCCCATATTTAACCCCAAAATACCCAACAACACCCCGCACACGAACCAGAATATTTTTTTCAAAAAAATCTTGATGGATGGTGATTACATCTATATAATTGCGCGCTCTTAGACATAGACACGTAGCTCAGTTGGTTAGAGCACCACCTTGACATGGTGGGGGTCATAACATAAAAAATCAGCTTTTCTACCCTAGAAATCATCAAGCCACTTACTAAAAAGTGGTTTTTTTGTGCCTGAAATATAAGTATTTTTGCTTCGATACTTTCCACATTACCAGTGACCACTTTTTTAGCTCTGGTCACGGTCATTTTTCACCGTGACCAAAACGTGACCAAAACGTGTCCAAACCTGATTTTGCAGAGGTTGGGTATGACCCCCACTTTTTCTTACATTCCAACCACCGCATCGTGAAGCAAAAAGCTGAAACTCTACTGCTCATTATAACAACACGGGAGCTTCTCTATTACAGTCGAAGGTGACACAGAACTCATGATAAAGTATATTTCAACTGATATAAGAGAAAGCTTGCACTGCCGATTAAGTGGGCTGGTATAACTTGGATTTGTACCATCGTAGCCAAGTGTATTATGGGAGAAGGCTGATGAAGTTTTCAGATTGGTGTGATCAGAAAAGTGGGAGTTGTGGCAATGGCCATACATATTCTGTATGTTCAGAAAAACCTGATTGCAATGGTATTCAACTCGTAGCTACCTTAATCCCTGACCATTACCTAAGTCCGAACTTCCTTGAAGATATTTTTCGAGTCCTGGGTAAAGATGGAGTTGCCAACAAACTAGCATCAATACTTCCAACAGACAGTAAAATTAAATCTGGCGATCTAGGTGAAATTTTGGCTACTGAATGGATTAATACGGAAGTTGATAAATATAACGTCCCTATAAAAAAATTACGTTGGAAAGATAGTCTTAATATGTCCATGCGGGGAGAAGATGCAATTGGCATTTCTATTAATGAGAAAACGGAAAATATTTCTTTTATAAAGGTTGAAGCTAAAAGTAGGAAGCAAGCTGATATTTCAACGATTCGTGAAGCAAGAGCAGGACTAGATAAAGGTGCGGGGCTTCCTACAGCTCATGCAATTACATTTATATCTTCTCGGCTATACGAGCAGGATCCAAATTCACTAGAATCAACTCTATTTTTAAAATTAGTGTATTCAAATATCCGTCCAGAGAGCGTGAGTCACCTTCTTTTTGTTTTTTCGGGCAATTCCTTAGAAAAACAATTTGCAGACTCTCTTCCTGAGTATGCTGGTACATTTAAGCAGGCCTACGTTAATCTGAGTGTTAATGATCATCCTGGATTTATTCAGGATGTATATGATTTGGTAGTTCAAAATGCCCAAGCCTGAAGAAATCAGCGAAGTAATTAAAATAGCTACCGACTCTGGCTTTAGAGGACAATTGCTTGCACGAGGAAGAGCTAGAGCAATGATTTGGAGAGATGGAAAGCTTCCTGTAGATGCTCCAGACTTTTCCAAGTATTTAAGCTATGACCTTCAATGTTATGGTTATTCATTGCTTAACTTGGCACTTGAGCTAAGTGAAAAAAATAAAGAACATGAGTTAGTCACTCATGCTTTTGAAAAGGCAGCGAATGCTCTTGAGTCTACTACAGTCAATGGCCCCAAAGATGACCCGGATCAAAACTTTCATACTGTTGTTGCCGCTGCCAGTTACCACTTGGCACATCTCTCGGCCAGAGCATATTCCTTGCTACAACTGATCAAAAATAATGAATTATTTTCGGAGTCAGAGCGTGTCCTTGCTTTACTTATGCTTCGAGATTTTACTGAACTACGTAAGTCTGTCTTCAAATATAGAGCCTCAGATGTAGCAAGTGATGAAAATATTCTATCTAAGCTCGGCATATCCCATAATGAGACTAGCAAGAATGAACTTGAACAGAGCAGGATTATTGCTGATGATAAATCGGTAAGCTCAGCAATTGATATTGCTCTTACTGATAATTTTATGGCTGCAATGTCTCTGTTCATTATAGCTGTAGAATCAGGAATTGAGCGCTATTTGGAATCCTCCCTTGAACGTATAAAAAATAATATCAATATATGTAGTGAATTGAATATGGTTCCACAGTGGTGGATATATCGTCTTGCTTCTTATCTATTGAACGACTTATGGTCATGTACGTTTCACAAAAGACTTCCACTTGAACCAAATGATGAAGTCCCTTCCAACTTTCTAAGTCACCTCATAAAAGATGATTATATAGAGCATAATAAATCAAATGCACCGATTGATTCTTGGCAAGACTTACGTAGCAAATTTATTGCATTATTACGGAGTCGACCTAAAGCAGAGATTGATCTCTGGCCATCACAGATTGAAGCAGCAAAAAGAGCGATAGAACCGGCTGATAACTTAGTAGTATCACTACCGACGAGTGCGGGAAAGACTCGCATTGCCGAGCTATGTATTTTGCGTTGTTTGGCAGATAAAAAGCGCGTGTTCTTTATTACGCCACTACGTTCACTCTCAGCCCAAACAGAGATTACACTTAGAAAAACATTTGTCCCGTTAGGTAAGACTGTTTCTACTTTGTATGGAGCAATGAGTGTAACGCGATTGGATAAAGACATAATCAAACATGGAGATATTGTCGTAGCGACACCGGAGAAGCTTGATTTTGCACTACGCAGTGATCCTTCGCTGATTGATGATGTTGGCTTACTTGTCTTTGATGAAGGACATATGATTGGATTTGGTGAACGAGAAATTCGATATGAAGTGTTAATTCAGCGACTTCTATGCCGAGAAGATACTTCTCAACGTAGAGTTGTGTGTCTATCAGCTATTTTGCCAGATGGTAAGCATCTGGAAGATTTCACTGCATGGTTATGTCAAGATCAATACAGTGAAGCAATTCAAAGCAATTGGCGACCGACACAGCTGCGCTTTGGTGAAATAATCTGGAATCAAGACGAGGGAACAGCCAAGCTAGAGCTTCATGTTGATAGAGAAAACCCTTGGATTAATAACTATTTTGAGGGTTATATTCCACCAATAGGTCGACGCACAAATATCTTTCCCAATGACCAAAAAGAGCTGTGTATAGCCACGGCTTTAAAGCTGATTGAAGAAGGGCAGAGTATTATGATCTATTGTCCTCAGAAAAGAAGTGTAGGTGCATATGCAAAAGCTATTGTAGGCCTTAAAGAAAGAGGAATTTTTGATAATTTCTTTGGAAAAGAGAAAGACAAATATAGGACAGCTATTAGTTTGGGAAAAGAATGGCTTGGCGAAGATCACAACATAGTAAAATGTCTAGAGCGTGGAATAGTTTTACATCATGGTTCATTACCATATGCATTTCGCAAGGAAATAGAGGAATTACTTCGAAATAAAATCCCAAGATTTGTTATTTCTTCACCAACTCTTGCTCAAGGAGTTAATCTATCAGCGACAACGATTATCATACATTCTCTATATCGTGGTGAAGACAGAATTAAATCGACCGAGTTTAAAAACGTTATCGGTCGTGCAGGACGAGCCTATATAGATATTGAAGGGATGGTGCTTTTTCCAATTTTTGATAAGAAAATAAAAAAATTAGCTGAGTGGAAAAAGCTGAGAGAAGAGACAATAAATAATAATATTGAAAGTGGATTACTTATTCTATTGACAAGATTACTAAAATTCATCATAGATAAATATAAAGAAAATAACAGTTCAAATAATAGTATTGAATATATTTTAAATAACAGAAATTTATTTGATTATATTAATAGTGCAACAAGTGATCCCGAAGAACTTAATAGCTGGAGTGAAAATTTAGAGTTACTGGATTCAGCTATCCTGAATTTAATATCAAATCATTCAATGGATGAAGTTGAGATAGAAGAATATCTCGATAAGATTCTTGCATTATCACTATTAAAGAGAAGGCTTGATCGTTTAGATAAAAATTTTCAGGATCCTTTAAAAAAATTACTGAATGCACGAGCAAGCTATCTATGGCGAAAAACAACCCCAAAACAAAGGAGCGCATACAACAGAGCTGGAGTGGGATTTCGTACTGGAAAACTACTTGATAAAATTGCTGCTGAAGCCAATACGCATTTGGTTTCAGCGAACAAAGCTATTCAACTATTAAATACATTAAGGATGAATAAATTCATTCATTCAGACACAAAAAATGAACACTATGATAATTTACAGGGTGTCGCAATTGAGCATATTGTTAAGTTGGCTGAATTAGTGTTTGTGATCCCTCCTTTTACACCGAAAAATTGTCCTGAAAACTGGAAAAGTATTTTATACAAGTGGCTTCACGGGCCTAAAGCTCAATCTACTTATGAATTTCAAGATTTTATAGAACAAGAAGTTGTTTATCGTCTTGCATGGGCAATGGAAGCAATTCGTGTTCGAGCAGAAGCAAGCGGTGATGTTGTAGATGGCTTCTCCATAACTGAGTATGAACTACATCATGCAATACTGGCCGTTGAGACAGGTACTTTAATGAGAGAAGCTTCAGTTTTAATTCAATCTGGTTTTAACTCAAGGCATGGAGCGACCAAGGTGGTTATTGATACTAATCCCGCCTTCAGTAACAAAAGCGAGCTTGAATTTTGGTTAAGATCTAATGAAGTTAATAAGTTATCTAATAATTACGCATGGCCAACAAATGAAACCCATCAGATGTGGTTGGATTTCGTGGCCAATATTTCAGTTTATGAATATGAGGCATGGGAGTATTGGAATATCTGGATACCCGTCGAATGGACTCATTATAAACCAAATACTGATAGTTTTGTTCATCTTGACTATTCAGAGAAAGGTTTAAGGGTATTGACAGAGGACGGGAAAATTGCAGCATTGATAGCTAATACAGACTTGAATATATATAAAAAAGGAGTCGTAGTCACTGCAATAGCTGAACCAGCCAATATCAGGCAGATAATTTTAGTTAAATATTTTGGCCCAAATGACTTTCTGAAAAATAAAATGCAACAATCAACTTAAACTAAATAACTTTATAGGGAGAATTTGAAACAACTATCTAGACTTTACCAAATATATTCATATAGCATTTTCTGATTTATTAATTACACATGTTTTTTGAAAGAAATTTAATAGGTTTACTGTAACTATCCCATTTTTCACACAGCGTGCTCGTAGAATTTAAGCACTCATTTTGTATTGAATTGGAGTCATATCATTGAGCGAGTCATGTGGCCGCTCTATGTTGTATAACTCAACCCATTGCTCCGTTTGTTCGGCCACCTCCC
>JAHUUI010000008.1 GCA_019218315.1 Cardiobacteriaceae bacterium TAE3-ERU3
AGTTAGTTTTTTGCGATAAATCATACATTATGTTATTATTGATCGGCATTCTTCCGTCCAACTGATTGCTTTATACTGAACAATAAGGTAGTTGGTGCAAAATATTCAAATAACATCATGACTACCTATCGCCTCCCCATACTCGCCTTATTAGCCATACCTTGTTTGGGTTGGTCTGCTGTACCTGCCTCGCAGTTACTTGATCAAGCCCAAAAACATCAAAATACGCTGATACAAAGCCATACATTTGAGCCATTTCAACCCACAGAATTGGACTTGGATGCTTTAAAGAAACCATCAGAACCCCCCACCAGTTCTGATGGTGAAAGTTGTCAACAGATAGCACAGATTGCCATCGATAACAGTGAAGTACCTTCTTTTAATGACTACTTGTTTCAAGCGGCGGCTGATGCAGGGTATACGGGTACTAAAAATAAAGCATCCAGCGTTTACAATCTGGCCGCGCCTTTGCCTTGTCTCAGTGTTGGCGATATGGAGAAGCTGGTAACTTCAGCACAGAACAATTTGATTGATGATGGCTGGGTAACGGCTCGTGTATTGATCCCTGAACAAAATATCAAGACCGGCAAACTGACTATTGCATTGTTGCCGGGTTTATTTAACCAGGTCACTGTTCCTCAAGATAATGCCGAGCAGAATAATATTCACCGTTTACGTACCGCGAATGCGCTACCTGTGACATCAGGTGAAGCTCTGAATCTGCGTGATATCGAACAGGGGCTGGAAAATTTCAGACGCCTGCCTACAGTTTCAGCGCAAATAGACATTGCTCCAGGTGAACAAATGGGAAGCAGTGATCTTGTTGTGCACTGGGCTCAAAAAAACATACCTTTACGTATTAGTATGGGGCTTGATAATGGTGGGTCGAAAGATACGGGAAAATACTTGGGCAGCATTCATGCTTCTTATGACAATCCACTGAGATTAAATGATATTTTTTCTCTTTCCTATACCCGTAATTTATTACCCGGTAGTAAAGAAACAGACATCAGTGGCCATAGCGATACCGGTGAAACAAACAACTATAGTTTGAGCTATTCACTACCTTATAAATACTGGTCTTTAGCCCTGGGTCATAGTCAATACTATTACGATCAGATCGTTGCGGGACAAACAAAAAACTACCACTACAGCGGTAAAAGCAAGCAATGGCAGGCTGATTTATCTTATGTTGCTTACCGTAACCAGCGTAGCAAGGTGACACTGACCGCTGGTCTATGGGCCAAGCGGAACTTTAACTTTGTCAACGACACGGAAGTAGGTGTACAGCGCAGACAAACAGGTGGCTGGCAAATCGGTGCCAGGCAATTGACCTATTTTCCGCAAGGCACCCTGAGTAGCGCCATCAATTACAAGCAAGGTGAACGCTGGTTTGGTGCAATACCTGCTCCGGAAGAAGTGTTTGATGAAGGCACCGCGAAAATGGGTATTGTGACTGTCGATGTAAATTGGAATATGCCTTTTCAAATCGCAAATCAGCAATTTGACTGGGACACTCAGTGGCACGGTCAATACAATACAACCAAATTGACACCTGTTGACAGATTGAGCATTGGTGGTCGTTATACTGTTCGGGGATTTGAAGGCGGGTTATCGCTATCAGCCGAAAGAGGCGGATATACGCAAAACAATATCGCATGGCATTATCTACCGAACCACCGGATTTATTTGGGGTTGGATGCGGGCTATGTAAGTGGCTCGACCGCCCGTCAGTTGCCCGGCAAGTACCTGATTGGCACAGCACTTGGCATTAAAGGCAGTCATAACTGGCATGGCAAGTGGGATTATGACGCCTACATTGGCAAAGCACTTGTCCAACCCGGTGGTTTTGAACCAGACAAATTGACAGTAGGTTTTTCCTTTAATTACCAACTTCCACTGTAACTGTACTTTTATCGTTCTTACCTTGTCAACGTATCGTGTCAGCAATCTAATTGCTGACACAAACTCCCACACCGCCCTTCTTCATTATCTATTGGAACCCAACATCGCACGCTTCTGCAGGACACATATATGAACCAGAAATGCCACAAAGTTATCTATAGCCGCTCACTCAACCGTATGGTTGTTGTCAGTGAAATCAGCAAGTCCCGCAGCAAGTGCGGTAGCCGTATAACAGGCAATACACGTTCACCTCAGTACGCGATGACATTATTACCTTTGGCGTGGCGTATGCTGCTCGCCCTCGGTGGAAGCTTGATGCTGGTACCGGCCGCCAATGCTTATATTATTGCCGATGAAAATGCGCCTAAAGATCACCAGCCACAAATCTTGTTGTTGGGTAATGACACCCCACAAATCGACATTCAAACACCATCAGCTGGTGGTGTGTCGCTCAACGAGTACAGCCAGTTCAATGTCGATAACAAAGGCGCTGTACTCAACAACAGTCGAAAAAATAGCGTATCGCATATAGCTGGCTGGGTACCTGGCAACCCTAACCTGATCAAAGGTGAAGCCAACGTTATAGTTAATCAGATCAACAGTAATGATCCAAGCAAACTCAATGGCTATATTGAAGTAGCCGGTCAGCGTGCGGACGTCATTATTGCCAATCCCGGCGGCATTACTGTCAATGGTGGTGGATTCATCAATAGTGCGCAGACCATCCTGAGTACAGGGACAGCCGAAATTCATGCCGGACAACTGCAAGGGCATGATATTCGCAGTGGTAAATTGCGTGTAGAAGGCAAAGGACTCGACGTCAGTCAAAGTGATTACACCACAGTTCTTGCCCAGCAGATCGAGCTCGATGGGCCGGTTTATGCCAATGATAAAAAGCTCGATGTCATTGCCGGTAGCAATCACGTCGATGCACATGGCAATATCCAGCCGCATAATACTGGCTCGGGTGGCAATTATTCGGCACTAGACAGCAGCAAACTTGGCGGTATGTATGCCAACAGTATCCGTCTGATCAGTACGGAAAAAGGCATTGGCATTAACCATGCTGGCCATATTGCGGCTTCTACCCTGACATTGGATACAGACGGTACGCTGCACAACAGTGGAACGATCGAAGGCAACAACCAAACCATCACCTTGCAAGGTCTGGATAACAGTGGGGCATTGACAGCCACAGGCAATCAATCCATTGCAACACACCAGTTGACCAACAGCGGCACTCTTGGTGCCGGCCAAATACAGCATATTGATACCCGATCTGTCGATAACAGCGGCAATATTCAGGCCGGTTCACTGCAACTGACAACGCAGCAGCTACAAAATAAAGGCTCAATCAGCCAGACCGGTAACGGGCTGTTTAATATGACAAGTGAAGGGCTGGATAACAGCGGCCATATTGGCAAGCCACAGCGTGGCTCATCAACCGCATCATCAGATACGACTACAGGTGTGGATCAGCAAGCAAATGAAAACGGCTGGTTACAAGTTGGCTCTGTGGCGCACAACAGCGGGCAAATTACAGCAAATGGCAGCATGTCGCTGAGTAGCAACAGCAACCTTGTAAATAGTGGTAGCCTTACACCTGACAAATTGACCTTCAACGGCCAAGCACTACGTAACAGCGGCACAATAAGTACTAAGCAAGCTCACTTGAATGGCACACAGCTTGATAACAGTGGCAATTTGGGTAGTCTGCAGTTCAAGAAGCTCCACTTCACTGAAATTGACAATTCCGGCAATATTTATGGCTCATCCAGTTATACGGTTGAAAGCGAAACCCTACAAAACAGTGGTGCTATCAATTCCTCATCAGGATTGCATATTGATGCGACCAGTAGTATTAACAATAGTGGTGTTCTATCAGCCAATAACACGCTCGGTATTAACTCACCAACACTCGATAATACCGAACAAGGCCAAATCAGTGGTGGCAGCTTAAACCTGACCGGTACAACACTCGACAATAAAGGCGTCATTGCACAAACAAATTCCGGTGCATTGAATATTGAAACGCCTGTTTTGCATAACAGCGGAAATGTGGGCGTAGCAGCCGGCACAGCAGCGGCAGGCAGTACCGGATCTGCTGCATCAACTGGCACTACAACTGCCAGTGTACCTGTTTCAATCGGTAGTGGCAGTACCGGACGCATACAGTATGGACAAATAGATAATGGAGGCAGCATTGTGGCTGCTGGCCCAACAAACCTCACTGTGACAGACGATCTCAGTAATACTGGCAGCATGAGCCTCAACCAGTTCAACTATCAAGCTGAAACGCTGACCAACCGTGGTTTCTTGCATGCCAACGAAGCAACAATCACCTCAAGTGCTCTGGATAACCGAGGTGGCACCTTATCGGCGGGGCGCTTTGTACCGTTGAAATTCACACGTAGCTTTGACAATACCAACGGACGAATTCAGTCTCAACAAGATCTCGACCTTACTGTTGGTATTTTGAATCACCAAGGTGTCGACTCATTAATTGCATCGCAATCAGATTTAAACTTGCATGCGACGAGCATCAGCAATGAAGGCAAGTTATACAGTGGCAAACACTTCACCCTAGATACCCGGTCAATTGAGAACAGTGGACTGATCCAGGCTGGCAAAGAGCTCAGTGCGACACTTGAAAGTATTGACAACAGTGGTGATATTCGTGCGGAAACACTGCATATTGATGTTAATAATCTGGAAAATACCGGTAATATCGCCCAAACAGGTACAGGCGACTTTGCCATCAGTACACATGATTTGTATAACCACAAAGATGCGGTACTGGGCAAACCGCTGGATCCGGCATCTACTGCCGGCGGCACTACAGGCACCCCGCCGGCAGCCACACCCCAAAGTGGCAGTGCCGGGAATTTAACTGTCCACGGCAATCTCGACAATAAAGGGCGACTAACGGCCAATGGTAACAGCAGCCTCGATGTAAGTGGCCAATTCAAGAATCTGGGCAGCATAGGTTTGCATGAATTGACAATGAGTCGTGCACACTTGAATAACGAAGGCACTATCTATGCCGATATCGCAGACTTGAGTGGCCAAACCTTGCACAACAGCGGCAAATTGCAAGCGGATCTGTTCAAGCGCTTCGACTACCAGAACCTGATTGACAATCAGGGCGTGATTGCCGGGCAACAAAATTTTGTCATCAACACTGCCCGCTTAAACAATACGGTGAAAGGACTGATTCACGGCGACAATGACCTCGAAGTCGACGCGCGCATGATAGACAACCTTGGGACGATTCATGCCAGCCATGACCTGCACCTTACCAGCGGTAATACCACGCTGGACAATCAAGGCCAGCTCGGCGCAGGAAATGCCTTGGATCTGGATAGCCGGAACATTGAAAACCACAAGGGCGCAATACTGACTGGCAAAGCAGTCACACTTAATAACCAAAGCCTGAACAATGCAGGTAATATTCAAGGCGCAACATTGGCATTGACCAACGAGCGCACAACCAACCAGGGCAATATTCTGTTTACCGGCAATGTCACCCTCGACAGTAGCACTTTTAATAATCCGGGACATATTGCCGCAGGTGGGCAGCTCGATGCAACGCTGAAAAATGCCAATAACAGCGGCACAATAGATGCCAAAGTGATGGATTTGACCGCCACTACACTGACCAACGAGGGCATCATCAATGCCCAAAAATCCCTGGATATTACTGCCGAACGTACTGTCAATAAAACCGGTGCCAGCATCCAAAGCCGCACCGGCGTACTGAACGTAGACAGCAAAACCCTCGAAAATCAGGGCGCGATGTTTGCCCGCACATGGAATGGTCAAGGCGATACACTAAGAAATCACGGAGATATCGCGGCAACAGAAACTTTGAGCTCGGCCTATAAAACCCTGCGCAATCAGGGCAACATTGTAGGCAATCAGCTCCAGCTGGAAGCCGACCAGATTGACAACAGCGGCCATATCCGCCAAACCGGCACCGCTACACTGGCACTGAACAGTACTAGACTGGATAACCTTGATCAGGCATTGATTGGCAAAGTGGCTGCGACTACCAGTGCTACTTCAACAGGAACAAGTGGTAGCGCAACTGCGGGAGTAGACGGGCATATCACCGCAGCCAACATCGTCAACCGTGGACAAGGCAGCATCAACAGCGCAGGCGAGTTGACCGTCAATACTGCACAAACGTTAAATAACGATGCCACCATCAGTGCTGAAAAACTGAACTTTAATGGCAAGACGCTGACCAACAGTGGCACGATTAACGTGACACAAGCGGCCATTGATGGCGAGCGTATCAACAACCACGCTATTCTTTATGCTGGGCAATTCAGCAATCTGACCCTGACCCAACTGGACAACCAGGGCACCCTTGGCAGCGAGCAGGCACTGGATGTCAATGCGACAACCCTCCATAACCTCGGAACCAACGCCAAACTGTTCTCTGCAAATGCACTGACTGTGAATAGTGAAACCCTGAATAATACAGGTACAGTCCAGGGTAAAAGCCTGACATTAAATAACCGGCAAACCACCAGAAATAGTGGAACATTACAAGCCGTCGATGATGCCGCTGTAAATACCACAACCCTAAACAACAATCATGGCAACATTTACAGTGGCAAAAATCTGGCAATTACTGCGACCATGACCAGCAACAGCGGCAATCTTGAAGCAAAAGCAAAACTGGTTCTTGATAGCGATAATCTGGCCAATAGCGGTAACATTCATGCTACTGACAGCAATATTCATATTGCTGACCTGCTTGATAATCAAGCTGGTGGTACCATCACCGCAGAGCACACCCAGCAAATTGAATCAGCCAATCTCGATAACACAGGCAAAATTGCCGCTACGGACAAAGTTGAACTGTCAACCGGCAAACTCGATAACCGTGGAGAACTGATCAGTCAAGATCTCGGTATTACAGCGGCATCATTGCAAAACAGTGGCAGCATCACCCAGACCGGCAATGCCGACCTGACTTTACATACCGCCGAACTGATTAACAAAAATGGCGGCGCGATACTCAGCGGTGGCAGCCGTACTACAGCGACTACCCCGACACCGGGCACAGCCGGTTCGACGGCCACAGTAGGCACCCACACCCTCGATATTACAGACCGTATCACCAACAGTGGCTCTATCAGTACCGGCGGCAATATCGAACTCGATGTCAGCCAGCACATCGACAACGCAGGCAAACTGCGTATGGACGCGCTCAACATCACACCGGCGCTCAAATGGACATTGCATGACAGCAGTGACATTGCGGTCAACAGTGCCAAATTTTCCCTCCCTGAAACTGTGCTGAATGGTCATCTCAGTACGAAAACGCTGGATGTCGACAGTCAGCGCTTCACCAACCTGGGCACACTGAGCTATAACCATGCCGACTGGCATAATGTCACTGACTGGACCAACAGCGGAAAGCTCAGCACCACAGAAGATCTCGTATTTGATCACATCGCATTTGCCAATACCATCGGCGCCAGTATAAAAACCAGCGGCAAGTTCATCTTCAGTGGCGACGTACTCAATAATGCCGGTAGTCTGCTCGCCGGTGGTGATCAGACCATTACCACACCCGAACTCAATAACAGCGGTATCATTGCTACCAATGCCACCCAGCACTGGAATATCGCCACACTGAACAACCAAAGTGGCGGCGAGATCGACGCGGCAACACTTGATTGGCAGCTGACCAATTTGAATAACCATGGTGCCATCTTCCATACAGGAGGGGGCGCATTGCGTATCGAGGCTAAAGACCTCGTTAACGGCGAAGCAATACTCGGACACAGCAGTGTCACACTGCCGAATCAGGCGGCAAGTCTCAATCCTGCAACCCCATCAACACCAGCTACAGGTACAACACCTGCAACGCCCATAAACAGCCTTATTCACGTCGCAGAAACACTGACTAACCAGGGGCAAAGCGGACAGAAAGCGGCCATTGTCAGCAATCAGGATGTCTCGCTCGACCTCGGTCACACACTGACCAACCGTCATGGCGGGCAAATTCAACTGCAACAGCTCGACCATCACGGTAAAAGCCTGACCACAGAACATGGCAGTACTATCGATGCTGACCACCTCAATCTCGACATCGACCATTTGAACAATGCAGGCGAGCTACTGACCAGCAATGACCTGACCCTGCACAATTTGAGTACCTTTACCAACAGCGGCACCATCGGGACCCTTGCAGCACTCAATATCGATCACAACGGTACACTGCAAAACAGTGGTGCAATCAAAGCGGCACAGCTTGATCTCAATACCACCACACTTGCCAACCTCAGCGGCGGTAACATTCAAAGTGCCGGTGAAGCCAATATCACCACGCAAAACGGACTGAAAAACAGAGGAAAAATTGCCGCACAGCAGCTCAACCTTAAAATCCCTTCTCTTGATAACAGTGGGCATATCTTTGCCCACAATAACTATACGCAGTCCTTAACCGGATACATCAATAACTCCGGTACCTTAAGCGGTGGCAATACCCTGAGTTTCAATCATGCACCACTGTCCAATAGAGGCAATATTTATGCCTATGATCTGAGCATTACCACGCCGCAGTTCAGCAACTCGGGAACAATCAGTGCACAGCACAACCTCTACATAAAGCGCCCCGGAAGCTGGCAGGTCAGCGGCAATATTACTGCCGGCAACCAACTGCACTTTGACATTGGCGGCGCACTGTATAACACATCAACCTTCGGTGGCGTCAATGAAACGCGCATTGATGCAAGCAGCATCAGCAACAGTGGTCGTATTCTTTCTGAAAGGCATATCAATCTGCATGCTGGTTCGCTCAGCAACACTGGCTTGATCAATAGTAGCGGAACAACCGAACTCGACATCAATGGTACACTCGACAATAGCGGAAGCGGCCGTATTTACGGTGATCGTGTACAGATTAACGCCTATAACCTGAATAATACTGCAAGAAGCTGGGCTGCTCCGGTCATCGCTGGACGTTACAGTGTCCAGATTGAAGCCAACAACGTACGTAATACTGCACCATATATGGGTAACAATGCCGTTGGGGCATTGATCAAAAGTGATGGCAGTATGAGTATCAGCGGACGTTGGGGCCGTGCATCACAAATCCTCAACAGAGGCTCGACCATCGAATCTCGTGGCAGCATGAGCCTTGCTGCAAACAGCATACGCAATGAGAACGTGTATATCCGTACGGAAATGCAGCAAAAAAGTAGCAAACAAAAGCTTACTTATCAAAAAATTCGCGAGAATGGGCGTGTTCCATATGGTGAGATATATGATAGTGAAGAGCACGACATTTATATCCAAAAAGGTGGTGATCAGGAGCTGGTTATAGATGGTGTACCGGGAATAGAAGACTTTGTCATTTACGACTATCAAGAAACAATATTTGAAGACAGAGCAGTAGAGACTCAACCCGGACATATTACCGTCGGAGGTAATCTTCATGTAGATAGCGCTTCGGCAGTCAATGACAAAAGCAAGATATTGGTTGCAGGTACGATCAATAATGGTGGCAAAGATATTCATAATGAAGATCTTAAAGGTAGTAGAAAGACGTTAGTAGACGGACAATTTGTCGACAAAGTTGTTAAAGCTTGTGGTTTCTTGGGAGGCGATCATTGCAACAGATGGGGGAAATGGCAGCCGTACCAATTTGAAAAAGATGAAAGCGACGTCACTATTCCGCTCACCCAAACAGAAGAACACGCCGTCGTCTCTTATAGCGGACAGCGCGCTGCGTCCAGTGGCATCAGTGCATCGGGGCGTAGTGGCAGTGTCGACGCGGGATTCAAAACACTGAACAAGGTAGACGTCAGCCTGCCGCAAAACAGCCTTTACAAAGTCGATCCGAATGACCCACTTGCACTGGTGCATATTGATCCCGATTACATTGGGGGCGTCATCGCCGACTTCAAACCCGGTATTACGCCCGAACAGCGTAATCGCGAACACGACAGCGGTAATATTGGTACCGATGCAACAGCTGTTGCTAACGGTAATCAAGCCAACCTACAAAAAGTTGATGATGCAGCAACGCCTAAGACTACTGCCGAACGCCTCGATGCAATCAGCGTCGATATAGGCAGCCGTAAAGACAACCTGCTAGCCGACCTCGACAATCGCTTCAACCAGCAAGTCAATCCGGACTCGGCCTATCAAAGCGGTGTCACCTTTGGCGTTGATCAGGCCAAGATAGACCTCGCCGCACCATATGTACCGGCTTTGCTCAAAGATAATCCGGCGCTGACAGAAAGCATGCACAAACGTATTGGCGATATGTACACCGAGATGCAGCTCATCCAGGATCAGGTTGGAGACCTCACTGGCCGTAAAATATTCAACGATGGCACAGCTGTTGAGGAATACAAAGCCCTACTCGACAGTGGCGCGCACTTTGCCCAACAGTTCAATTTGAAGCCGGGCGTCGAACTGACAGCCGAACAAATGGCCAGTCTCACCGATGATCTGGTTTGGTACGTCAACCGTGATGTCACCTTGCCGGACGGCAGTGTGCAAACCGTCAGTGTTCCCAAAGTCTATCTGCGCCCACAAAAAGGCGATATCGATGGTCGTTACACTTACATCAGTGCCGATCACATCATAGATGACAGCAAAACAGGTCATCTCAAAAATGATGCCATTTACAATGGTCGCAAGAGCATACAGATCAATAATGCCGGCGTTACCAACCGGGGTACCATCAGCGCCGGTAGACTCTACAGCAACAACAGCGCCACCTTCGATAACACCGGTGGACAAGTCACCGCCCGCCACGTTCTCGACATTAATGCCGGCAATATCGTCGGACAAAGCACCACCCGCAACGACAAATACCAAATTGGTATCGGCGAACACAGCACGACCACCATTGACCGCCAGTCCAGCTTTATCCTCGACAATGGCGGCGAAGGGGAAGCAGGCTATCTCAACTTGCACGCCAAAAACACCAATACCCAGAACGGCAGTGCGATCATCAACCGCAACAAGGACAGCGCCACTTTTGTCAGTGGTGATAAAGGCGTGATCCTCGGCACCGTCAGTACAGAAGAGACCCACAATCACGACGCGGACTCCCGCCATTACAACCATGAAAGTACGCGTACCGACAACGGCACGGTGATCCAAGGTCAAGGTAACGTTACCGTTTCCTCCATTGCCGGTAAAGTAGATGCGACTGCTGCACAAATCGACAGTGCCAACGGCAAAACCACCGTCTACGGTGCTAAAGGTGTCGACATCAAAAACGGCTGGCGAGACGACGGCCTGGCTTACGCGACAACCAATATACGGAAAAAGTTATTCAATACTACACGTACTGCCGACCAGCACGACGAGCAAAGCCATCAGGCTATTGCCAGCAACGTCACCGGCAAAACCGTCGATATCATTGCGGGTGATATTCAACAAGACGGCACTGTCACAGGCAATGCCGATATCACTCTGACCGGCAGTAACGTCGTATCCGATCATGGCACCCTTCTTAAGGCCGGCCATGACATCACCCTGAACAGTGCAGAAAATACCTATAGCATTGACCATCAACAGCAGTCCACCAAAAGCGGTTTAATGGGCGCCGGCTTTGGTATTTTCTATGGCACTCGTAACCAAAATAACGATACAACGCAAAAAGGCACGGTTTACAGTGCAGGTATGGTGGGTGCACTTGATGGTAACGTCATAATTAATGCAGGAAAACATTACCAAAACAACGGTAACCTTGTTCATGCTGGCAGAGGAGATGAACAACTTACCCGTGAACAATGGGAGGCACTCAGCACCGAAGATAAACTGCGTGCGGGTAACGTCTTCATTGTTGGACAAAGTGGTGAAGAAACAGGCCTGATCAATACCCATCATCAGGAAAGCCATCTGCGCAGCAAGCAGGAAGGTCTTACCCTCAGTATCGGTGGACAAGTCGTCAGTGGCATACAAAGCGTCAAAAGTAATCTTGATCGCCTCGACAGCGGCAATAGCCGTGTTGCCGCCATGTCAGCGGCCAACAGCGCCTGGAGTGCCTATAATACTTATCAGGCTGTGCAAGGTGGCAGTGATGGCGACACCATCAACATCCGCCTAACCTATGGCAGTAGTCAAAGTAGCAGTGATCAGGTGCAAAACAGTCAAGGCATTCAAGCCGCACAGACCACCGCTGCCGGCACCGTCAACTACCTGATTCGCGGTCAAGGTGAAGAAAGCACGCTCAACATCATCGGCTCAGACAGTGGCGGGCGTTTCGGTACCAACTTCGACGTCGAAGGCAAAAAGCACTTCAAAGCACTTGAGCTCAATCACGACGCCAGCAGCCGCAATAAAAGCAGCGGAGCTGATGCCGGTATTGGCGCCAGCTATAGCAGACAAAGCAATAGTGCATCATTTGGTGGTACAGGCAGCTTCCACTACGGCAAAGGCTACAGTGAAGAACAAACCACCACTTACCGCAATACCCACATCGGTAGTGCCGAGGGATTACTCAACCTCGGCGACGGCAAAACCACCCTCGAAGGTGCTCAAGGTTTCGGTTACCGCATCATCGGCAATACCAAAGACCTCACCATCATCAGCCTGCAAAACAGCGGGCGTAGCAAGGCCGAGCAATTTAACGTCAGCGCCACAGCTACTTATGGCTACGGTGGTGGGTCGGCCAGCGGCGACATCAGCTACCAAACAGCCAAAGGCAGCATGCAGAGCATCAGTGCAGACAGCGGACAAAGAGACGCACTGGGTGGCGCCAATGCGAATAGTAGCAAAGCAGGTCAACTCGGCGCACATATAGCCGATGATGATCAACGCGCCAACATCAATCAGGCGCTACACAGTGGGCAAAGCGGTCTCTTTGCCGGAGATGGCGGTTACGGCATAAACAATACCGGTACAACCACACTTGATGGCGGCATCATCACCAGCAGCGCTGTTGCAGAAGCCGAAGGCAGAAACAGCTTCATCACCGACCGCCTCCTGCTCAAGGATCTGGATAACCACAGCAAACTGGAAGCCAAGGGCATCAGCCTTGGTGGCAGCGTTGTCACAGGCGGTGGATTTGGTAAAAGCGCTGGTGTCGGCAAAGAAGGACACGACGAACGCGGCACCACCTACGCCAGTATCAACACAGCAAACATCACCATAAGGGACGAAGCCGGACAACAACAGCTAAGCGGGCAAAGTGTCGCGGAAACCATTGCCCGAGCCAACCGTAATATCACCACGGAAACCGCGAAAGCCAACAGTGGCGCGACCGGGCAAAGCATTGCTACAGAAGGTGCCATGGCCGCGGTCGGTGAAGAGATGGAAGTGACCAGGGAATTTGCTCCGCATGCAGCGCAAAGCGTTGCCTATGTCAGCGACAAACTGGCCCACAGTGAAGAATACAACAAAGCAAGACTGGCCGCACTAGCAGCAGAAAGTATCCTGGCTAAGCCAGACATCAGCCCGGCCAAAAGAGAAAGTGCACGAAATGACCTAAGTAATGCGCAAGCCATCATGAACCAATACCAAGGTGCACAGGATCTTTGGGGTGAAGGCGGTATAGCCAGAGCAGGACTCCATGGGATATCCGGTGTTATCGTCGGGGGGGATGTTGCCGGGGGCATAGGTGCCGCCGCATCATCACTTACCGCACCGACAATCACCAAACTCAAAGAAGGCAGAGGTGTCATAGGTGGAACACTCATTGACTTTGGTGCAGGTGGTTTGATCGGTGCACTCAGTGGTGATTACACCGGTGCTGTTACCGGTGCCAATACGGATTGGTATAACCGCCAGTTGCATCGTGCAGAAATTGATCGTATCAATGAAACAGCTGATGAATATGCCCGAGAAAATGGTATCAGTAGAGATCAGGCAGTAAAAGAATTAATTTTTACCGCAGCAATGCAGGTTGATAAAAAGAATAATGAACTACTTAGTGGAGAGCTAAGTAACGAAGAGTATCGACGTGCACAGCAATGGTTGGGTACCCATGGCCAAGGAAGCATTATTTTTAATAGTGATGGCAGTGCCAGTGCACAAACCTACTTCTCAGCTACAGAGGAACAGTGGAAAAACAGCTTCACCAACCTCAGCCATATCAGTACTGGATCACCAATCAACTTCATGGATATGGTGGACAATAAAGCAGCTTCTATCATCAGCAACGCTGCATGGGATAGCTCAGGAAGATACGGTGGCGGTAAAACTTCAGCTAAAAACATCATTGCCCAGTATGGTTATGAAGAAGAAAATCTGAGGCAACTAGGGCAGGATGCAAAAGCACTGATCCCACTGCTTAATAAGGAAACAGACCGTAACCTTGCAGCATTGCATGCGCTGCGCCAATCCAATCCGGATATCAGTGAAGAAGCGCTACAAAACAGCAAACCGTATAAACGACTGCAAGAATTGCATAGCAGTATCAAAGCCACTGCGAATGTCCTCAACGACAAAGACTTCGTGACCCCGCTGTTTAAAGACGATCCTGATTTCCAGCGCGGCAAAGACATTGCGGATATGACCTTGCTAAAAGCAGCAATTGGCTTGAGCAGCAACCGTAGTGCGGGTAATGCGGTAAAAGCTGGAAATATTCGGGTTAAAGCACAACCGGATGCTAGGCCGGATGGGAGTGGCATGATTGCTCAGCGTGGGCAATTCACACTCTTTGAAGACGGCCGTGTTGTTAATAGTAATGGTACAAAATATGCATTTGCCGGCTATGATGGCGATAAGAATATCGTCTATGCTTATGAAAGTAGCAAATCTAGTTACGTGCGGATTAATAGTGATGGAGGTTTGGATCGTTTAACCTCGAGCGAGGTTCCTGCAAAATTTAGAACATCATCTTTTACCTACGGAAATGCAAACCCACAGAAGCCGCAGAAACAGCGGCCCAATTATGATTGGATAGATGAGCACCGTAATTCGAATGCGGTACCGGGGTTTATAGGCGAAAAAGCACACAGTGAAAACACCTATTTTGTAAATGAAGTACAATGGCAAGCGCCGCATAACGGTACCAGTTTAGAATACAAAGTGTATCAGCAGAATATTAATCTAGATGCGAGACCGCGACTGTCTGATGGAGATTTGAGTACCAATGCAGAATTGATGCATGCTGGCAAAGCGCCGTTTGTCCTCAAAAATGGTAAGTATGAACAAGTTCAACTGCACCACTCGCGCCAAAATGGGCAGGGCGCATTATTTGAATTGACAGAATCGACACATAACGCAAAAAAAGGAACTGGTCGTGAAGCACTGCACCCTTACGGGAATAGTGTACACCCAGAGTATCCTGTGAATCGTGAGTTATTTGATAAAGATAGAAAGCAGTACTGGAAAGATCGGCTTAATCAGTTAAAAGGAGGAAAATAATATGAACCCAAAAGAACAGATAGAGAAACTGTTGTCTAAACAAGTTTTGCCTGTGATTGAAAAAAATGAGGAGAAAAGAAAAAAAACACAAGAAATCTTACGATCTCTCGGAGTAAGAGAAGGCTCGCAATTTTATGAGCTGTACTCAAAATACTTTCTAAGACATTTAGATTGCCGTGATGGAACTCCTGAAATTATTGATCCTCTCCCTGAAAGTTTTGAAAGAAAAACAGTATTGACTCGTGAAGTCTGGGAGCTACCTGAAAACTACATTCTCTTCACTACAGGTGAAGGAGAGGGTGGTTATCTGTACGAAACTGAAGAAGAGAAAGTCTGGGATTTTTATCTCATTTGCCGAGAAGAGCTGTTTGAAGGAACCTTGCCGCATTGGGACAGCTTTTATGAGTTTATGGTGTGGTATCTGACCGTAGAAGATGATGAAGAATAACCTCCGTTAAATAACATACCACAGTAACGGTAATATAAATTCTATCTCGACACATACCGACTATCCTCGCCTTGTAGAGCGAAAGCCATCAGGGCTACCAGTCAGGA
>JAHUUI010000009.1 GCA_019218315.1 Cardiobacteriaceae bacterium TAE3-ERU3
GGGAGGTGGCCGAACAAACGGAGCAATGGGTTGAGTTATACAACATAGAGCGGCCACATGACTCGCTCAATGATATGACTCCAATTCAATACAAAATGAGTGCTTAAATTCTACGAGCACGCTGTGTAAAAAATGGGATAGTTACACACCCTTTCTGGATTGACGGCATCGACTGGCAAAAACGTCTGTTTTAGAATCAATGATTTACAGCCATCTTATTGTATCTCACGCAACTGTCGGCAAATTGGCCATCGTGTGATTGAAGTGTGGCGCTATCATGACACCGCCTTACGATTTGTTATGTGTGCTCTTTTGGGCTGTATTCTCTTAGCCGGTTATATCAGAACATTACTTAAGGAAACAACGGATGGTAGGCTTCCCTATCCCTCTCTATCCCTATAGCTAGATAGAGTTTGCTCTAAATCCAGAAAAGAAATAAGAGCCTCTTTCGAGTTTCACAAGATCCTGATAATCCTGGTTTCACCAGATCTGGCAGAGACTACCCCACCTTTTATCAAGGTATGGTTGAATTTCATAAATGCGGTATATATGCTGGAGAAAGATTATCACGACGCATACCCCAAGGTTGATTCATGCCTTGAGCGGCCAAATAAATATTGTGCCTTTTGCCGTGATTAAGTTATCGAGTAGCGACATCAGGTGCTCGTCATTACGAATACCACCAACTGTAAATAGGTCTGGTTGGCGATGATGGGTGCTGATGATTTGTGATAGCGCCACACCGGCTTTGCTGTATGCAACCCCTTCCTGATACAGGGTCGGCAAAACCGACATCACTGTATGGACAAGATCGCGCGTATCAGCAGTGGGTGCCGGTGAGGCTACCATTCTGCTGGCAATGGTGTATTCTGCCAGTGCCTCACCTAATGACTGTTGATCACAAACTGGCGTGCCAAAGCTACGAGAGCTGATAATCTGTTGCCTTGCAGGACGCACTTGTTCCAAGCTAAGACACGAATGCCCATTCAGCTCCGCCACAGTTCTCGACAATACGACATTATATTGCTTGCGGATTCATCCTGGATTGCGCCTGGTAAGATCCGATGCGGTATGAATACCGTATCCGACCAAATATTCACTCAGGTGACGTCCAACACCCCAGACTTCTTCAACCGGCACCAAAGCCATCAATCGCTTTTGTCGTTGCGGGTCAGACAAATCGACTACACCACCAGTTGCAGTCCAACGCTTCGCGGCATAATTGGCCAGTTTGGCTAGAGTCTTTGTGGGGCCAAACCCGATACCAACAGCAAGCCCCGTCCATTGCTCAATGGTTTGTCGCCACTCGATACCAAGCTGATCAAGATCACGTAAACCATCGGTAGTCGCAAAGCATTCATCAATGGAGTACACCTCATGAGCCGGTGTCAATTCAGAAATTGTGGTTATCAAGCGGTTAGACATATCCGCATACAGGGCATAATTAGAAGAAAAGACAGTTACACCCTGACGAGCCAGTTGATGTTTAACCTTGAAATAGGGTGTACCCATCTGAATACCAAGCTTTTTGGCTATGGCATTACGGGCAATAATACCCCCATCGTTATTCGATAAAACAACTACCGGTTTATTACGTAGGTCAGGACGGAAAACTGTTTCGCAACTTGCGTAGGAGCTGTTGGCATCAATCAGCGCAAATCTCATTAACCTTTCCTGCGTCACAACTGGCGAACAACATCGGTGACTACACCCCAAACTTCAAAGTTGTTGTCTTCATCAATATTGATCGGTGGATAATCTTCATGATGTGCCAAAAGGTGAGGGTGAGGCTCAAGGCGTAATTCCTTGACCGTGAATTCCGTATTGATCAACGTAATCACAATATCACCATGACGAGCTGCAAGAGAGCGATCAATAACGAGAATATCATGGGGATAAATTCCGATGCCTGCCATGCTGTTTGCATCATAATCGACGCGAATAAAAAAGTTGCTGCGGGATGCTGAATATAAAGCTGATTGAGATCCAGTGCTTCTTCTACATCATTTTCTGCAGGTGATGGAAAGCCGGCACGTACTGTACTCCGTACCAGTGTATTGGCTCGTGGGGGAATTCACCTGCAGTGGCTATGATGTGACAGCTTGATCTTAATCTAACCATTTAAGCTTAGGTTTGGGTCGTATATACAATTTAGTGGCATCATAATTATAACCATTATACCCTTGCCTGGCTCAGAACCGATGTCTGTATGAAGGAACTAAATATAATAAAACAATTTTCATCCAAAAAAAGCTTGATCAATAAAAGTTCAGTCTATATAATTGCGCGACTCATAGACGCGTAGCTCAGCTGGTTAGAGCGCTGCCTTGACATGGCAGAGGTCGTTGGTTCGAGTCCAATCGTGTCTACCAGAATTTATAAAGCCACTTTCATTTGAAAGTGGCTTTTTTGTGTCTTTAATTTTGAAAAAAATGAAGGCAGTGTTCTGTTTATCTGGAATGGCTCTTAACTGTAAGAATCAAGACAATTAAAAACAATTACATAAAATACGACTTTGAATTTATAGAGATGGATTAAGGCTATGGCAGAACTATTCTGGTTCATATTACCTTGGGCGTTATGTGCGCTTATTGGTTGTGGGGTAATGTGGTGTTCAGCGAAAATCAGGGCAAGGAGAAATAAAGCTCCCATTTTTCACTTTGAACCTGACGATACAAGAGCAATTTCTGGTTTCATTACTCTCTATATGATTGAGTTAGGCTATCTTCACGCCCCCACTGAAATGGATTTGCACAAATATATTCCTATGGCCAATATACACAATCTAGATATACTTATGGCTGTGATTATGCTTGGATCTTCATTATTGCTTATAAGACAATTTAAAAAGCACTGGAAACGTCAAAGTAGAGATGAGGTTGGCATTATTATTCTGCTGGGAGTTCTACAAACAGCTCTGGCTATGATCGTTGCCAGTGATAACCAGTCCATAATGACCCGTCTAGTTGGCAATGTTATATATTTGTTGCTTCCAGCCTATGTATTATATCAACTCAGTATTAAACCTTTTTCTAGCAGTAATGAAAATAATAAAGATGGTTAGAAATAACGTATGTAGGCTCTCTCAAAGAAGATTTTGGCGATCTGTGTAAGTGTTATGCCTCTCTAAGGAATAGTATTGTAAATACACATATATCAAACACTCATTTCTTAAAATAATCAGGCCACATTTTTATACCAATACAGGTTATTGATCCTAGAGTGGATCAATAGAAAAACGGATAGTCAGATTTGTTGCTACAGTGACAAATACTGAACTGTAGTATGGACTAACGTCTAGTGCATGCAATGATCCATACGGAAAACTAACATAATCTCTTTATACTGTCTGTGGAATCCGGTGATCCTGTTACAACAGTATGGCGGTAAGAAAGCGAGCCAATCAGGGCTTGTCACCTGCTACCCACTCACCTTGAACTATTTAATATAAATAAGAACAAATAAAAACAATTTAAAAAATTAAAGCCATATATTCCAATTCAGTAATACAAAATGTAGGCATTTTGCTATCAATCAGTATGAAAATAAATGTTGCCGACAGACCATAGATAAGACATAGTATTTCTATAAAACAATGATATTGAATCATTTTAAGGTCTATTATGGAGAAGCACGGATGATCAGCAACACGGAAGAAATCTCGTTAGATACATGGAATACGATATCCGAGAGGATGGATAGTCGACCACTATTACGCCTCGTAAACTGGTTGATGTATGAATATGATCCTGGCATTGTGCCAAATGACATTATTGAGGAGCTGCATAATCGGCTAGTAAATGGGTTCGGTGCGTATGTCGATATCCTCCCTGATTTAATTGATCGTGAGTTGGTCTTTTTTTTGGATCGTATTCATAATCCACCGGCTAACCGAATCAGTGGGGAACACCAACTTGCGATCCTAAATCATGTCAGTAGCATATTGTCGAAGCGCGACAATTTCTCCGGAAATAATCGAATACTATATGACCGACTCATACGTTTATTTCTAAAATCATTCTCCCCACCCATTGAAAACAGCCTCAAACCCAGCCGATTTAAGAGGCCTTTCGCACTTATCCTAATCGAAACGATTGATAAATTTATACTTCCCAACCTAGCTAGATATACTCGAGGGTATCCGGACAGTGTGTATAGTGCAGAGCATCTCGCGCAGACCCTGTTTTATCACACTAGCCGATCCTATGAGGGTTATACCAAAGTACGATATAGGGAGATCCTACGTGGACAACTGAAAAAAACAGGTCTTTCACTACGGATGTGGGAAAAAATAAAATATTTAAATTTTTCCATGACGATCATGCATCTAGTCGGTGACCTGTCATGGGACAACCTGGTTGAACATCATACTCAACTGTTTTCCCCGCATACAGACAGCGACAGGGAAGAGGATGCAACCCTAATTATTGAACCAAGATATGAGGCGGCACCGTTTTATATTGCCAATGCCGCTACCAGCACACTAACTACAACACAGCAAACTCATATCAGTAACCGGGCTCTGGCATTACCTAGCGCACCATACCGACCTACTGCAGAACAATATCAGGAGATTTTTGCAGTATTATCACAGGGAACTCAGGCCAATGATCGGGGGGCCGCTTGGCACGCTTGTTTGCTAATTTCCCTCATTACAGGCGTTACAATCCATACTCTCCTGTCACGGGCGTTCCAAGATAGACTGGCTGATAAAATAGATAATACCAATGATCCCGTGATCTATTTGATGCGGTCTCGTTATGTCCCACTGCATGTACGATATCAAACTGCGGAAAACAAAAAACACCTGTACACCAATGCCGAATGGCTACCTATACCCATCCCAACCTGGCTGTGCACGGTATTTTTGAATCATCGTTCGAATCGGCCACACGGGGAGGATGAGGAAAAATATCGAATAAATGTGATGCGCAGTCTAGAGAGAATCCGCAAATTTCACCTAAAACCGCGAATTGGACAGCAGCGGGTCACGACTGGGGCAATTGAGGGCTGTTTGCACACTGTTTTGTTCAGGTATACAGGATCTCATCACTATGCAGATATTATCTGTGGTGTGCCTGCACGTCGATCAATTGGGCTCTACTATACCAGCGACAACATCGGCACAATTTTGAATCACTACCAACAGGCCATTGATTTTCTGGCAAACGGACAGGATTTTTCGACACGCTATATCGAAATAGAGGCCAAACGAAATCAGGATTATTATGTCGGGAGCAGAGTTGCCATGCGACCGGGGTACGCAAAAAACCTCATGAAACGACTATATGATGACTATACATCAGAAACCCACCCCATCGCACGCTATAACAGAATGATTATATATGTCTGGCACGCCTTGCTTCTACTGACAGGTGCCCGCACTATTAATGAATCACCCGGTCGGCTGAAATCATATAGATTGAATGGACGTCCATTTGTCATGCTGGATGACAAAAACTCACGGTCAGTACGCCAACCCAGGTACGTGCCACTTGCGACACTTGCTGTACAAATCATCAGCCAATATAAATCGCTACTCCAGGAACTCAAACGACGAGCCAATACAAAGATGCTGGAAGGCATAGAGAATATTGAACTAAGTAAATCGACACTACTGGCGTTTTTGGGGATTAAGCATGATGAGGAAGGCAATGAAATTTATTACCTGAAACCGGTTAGGGTCTCATTAATTCAGATATATATGAATACATATCACAACATGCCTCTGAACTGGAGCCGGCATTTTTTACGGACTGCTATGGCACATAGCCATGTTAATGAAAA
Source organism: Cardiobacteriaceae bacterium TAE3-ERU3 (assembly GCA_019218315.1). NCBI lineage: Bacteria > Pseudomonadati > Pseudomonadota > Gammaproteobacteria > Cardiobacteriales > Cardiobacteriaceae > Cardiobacteriaceae bacterium TAE3-ERU3. The sequence goes on from JAHUUI010000009.1 coordinate 5,788, forward strand.
TATTATTAATCAAATTTTTGGACATGAAAATCCTCAGGCAGAACTGGTTGCACATATTTCAAGTGCATCGATTGCGGATCTAGAGGAGGCGCGGGAATTCCTCAATAATCTGGCTGATGATCTCGATCTACGACCTCTACACACTCCCAATACACGATTACGGAAAAATCTAGATGAATTCCTGGCTACGGTCTAATAGGCGTTTGTATGAACTCTGTGATTCCCATTGTTCGCTCAAGGATCGTGTATAACTCTGGAGAGAAAAATGAACTACTTGAGTAAATCGAAAAAATGTATCCGTAGTCTGTGTGAGGCTCATTTCCCTAGAGTGCGACCTATTCATCGCAGACAGATTGCATCATTTGTGAAACGCGCGCATAAGTGGGTGCATGACAACACCTCGTCCCAAGACGAGCGAACAACCATGGAAAATTTGATCAGGTCATGGGTGCACAAACATCACTATGGGCAGCTATCTGAATATCACAGGGAGATGAAATCATATATCAAACAGTTAGATAAAAATAAAAAAACCAAGGTCCGTACGCCATTAGGTATTGGCCCGAAAGACTTTGAATCTACGAATGAATTTGATCGACTGGCAGCCACAGCACTACGAATTTTTGAGACCTGTGATCGTTATACCCATCAAGAGGTTTTAGGATGGATGGTTTTCAGTGCAATGCTATGGGATGGTATAAAAGATGAAGAAATTTTGACGGCATTTTTATTCAATATCGCGCACTGGCATACAAAACTATACCCTGATGCCTATAACGCAAAACCAAATCTAGACGCTGAATCGAGTGAGGATGAGGAGGAGATAATCGTCACAAGCCCAGTTTTGCGGCCGTTTATCCACCATACCACTATTACCACAGTCGACTATTCATCCTCTCGGGGTATCGGCTACCGCGCTCTAGAGGATAATTTGGTTCGTAGCGTACAACAGATCGTCATCGGAAATATGACTCGAATGTGGATCGTCCGGCTCGCAAAAATCTCTGAGGCAATACAATTTCCAAAGGATCCCAAGGACTGTCTAGGAGTCATTGCCAAATATGTCGGCTATAAAGCTGAGCGAATCAATTCTTTGTACCGATTAATGCGGCAGGAGGGTTTATTTTTTCAACAAACTAGAGAAATACATCCGCTACCTATTGCCATGAGTTGCCTCAGCACTGGTGCCCGCATCCAGATGGTAGGGCTACGAGAAAATAATTGGTTGAATATCGTTAGCCTGACAAAAAAACCTGAATTTATCTCTAAAATGCCCGATCAATGGAAAAACGCCGAACCGCCGATGGTTTTTCGTGAAAAAATCCCTACCTGTGACCACTCTGATGCCAAGCAGATTAGACGCGCTTTTGCTGAAAGAGCCAGAGAAATCCAAAAAGAGCGCCAGCAACCCGAACCACCAAATCCAGGCGCTATAACTAATTTAGCGCCTGCAGATACTGAAAATGCCGAACTCCTCCCACCAGATTTGGAGGCTGTATCCGAACTGTTAGAAAAAAACGTACTATCACCTCTGGGACAGGTTTTGACCCATTGGTATATGTCTATGAGAGATGTAGTTACCAGTACGCGACAACAGTATTTTGGCCAAGCATGCCATATCTTGATGATTGCGGATAATAGTTCGGACTGCACGGATTGGGATAAAGACGACTTTATCGCTCTTTACAGGCGATTAGCTAGATTTTCAATGGACCCAAATCGTGGTCTGGATGCTGAAGATGACGATGATGACGATGACGATGACGATGACGAATCTACGCAGGATACGAAGAAAGACGACTCCAAGGGCGCGATGTACAGCGCGCTGCAACGTTGGCATTCATTTTTGGTTGACCACTATGCCGATAATAATGAGGCTGCGGTGCCAAAAATAAATATTCATCAGTATTTACGCGTCATAAAATCAACAATAGTCAACAGCAATGCTCTATCTCCATATGTATACCAATCATTACTGACAGCGTGCAATAAAGCACTGTCATTTGATGCAAACATACTGAAATTATTTATTATTCTTGCATATAGAACAGGTATGCGACGCAGTGAGTTGCTAGGGATAACTATAGAACATTTTACAGGTCTGGATACCGACAAACCCTATTTGACAAAAAATACACGGGGTAAAACCACCTCTGCTCAACGCCGAATTCCACTGTGGGGACTACTGCTACCTAGCGAGCTGAATTTTCTAAAAACGGTACTCAAAACAATATCACCATTTGATAAGAAACCGCTATTTGCTCGGGTGAGCTTTAGTGAGGACCGTTATCCAGAAACAACACTGATCCATACCATTAGTGAACTATTACGAGGTATTTTGCCACGATATCAGAGAATTAATTTTCACATGTTTCGTCACGCTGCACTCTCGAATTTTATGCTGGCATCTGGCGGTCATCCAGAATTGGTCGAGTCGCTGACAGATTATACGGCTGAGGACGTTGAGCGTATGCAACTCAGTTTTAGAGGTGCGCATATAAACAAACAGGAGAATTTTATCGTTGGTGCACGAGAGGCGGGCCATTTAACGCCCGAGGTTACATTCCTACACTATTTTGCCTATGGATGGCTGAATCTGACCTATACCCTCGCTCGATGCCAGGATTTAATTCCTATGCGGGCGGTATATAACATTACACAGTGGCCTGAAAACAGGTTACGCAAATTTACAAACAATAATGATCATTCGATGATTTGTCTGAATGATATCAGCCTTTTTTTGTATATGGATCTGCATGATAGAGCCAGAACATCATTTGAAACTACGGCAAACAGGAAAACAGGCCATGAGCCACTTGATCCAACTCTTGACCTACCACCAATGTTTAGAAATTTTAAAATAGAGTATTTCCTAAATTGGTTATACCTAATGGATGAGGAGAGCGACATCAGTAATCAGGTAGATGAAATAGAAAAGATCGTAAATCAGAATCCGAACCCGAAGACTGGTCGCAAGCAGAAAAAAATAGATAAGGAAAAAACCAAGCTGGCTGGACTGGAAACTGAGCTTCAACAGATACGGGGAAATATTTCGACTCAGGCCAGAAAAATACATCGGGATAGCGGTAAATCGTATGGCGCATTATCACCCTATGAAAATGCTACTGCGAAGGACAAAAGCCCTTTTGAAAGAAATCATACGGAGATGAAACGGCGTTTCCACAGGTTGAAATATCCCCTCCCACCTCTTGGGAAAACCAGGGTCAACATTCACCTTTTTAACCCGAGAAAGAAACTCTGTGACACTGTTCCGCTAAAAATGGGACCCATAACGTCGTCTATTTTAGATACGGTGATATCTAATATTCGCCAACTACGTATGGAAAGCCCCCGAGACTATGGCTTTCTGGTTAATAGATTGATCAAATTAGTCAGATGGGACAACAATGAAATACGTAGTACAGGGCAAAATATTGATGAGCTTTTGCATCTGATTGAAATTCTGTGTCGTATTTTCCCCAACCCTGATGACATAGTTCGCATGAATAATGGGGATTATACGTGCGAAATTCTATTCATAAGAAGAACGAAATTGAGTCGTAAAAAGGGCTTAACTGGCACAGTCATCTCTAATGCATCCAATACTGAATTGAGCAAAAAACGTAACAAAAGGAGGGTAAAGCACGGGGCTGATGAAAACCACGCAATTGTCTATCTTAGAGAGCACTACCCTAATTTTTCATCCATTAGAAAAAATACGGCCGATGAATACAGGATACAGTTGCTGGTAAATGGAGAGAATCGCTACGATATACTCTTCTACATTCCTCTTATTATTTTTATGACTGATATTACTATACCTGCTGATGGCATATTAAATTAGAAAACTTACTTTTTATATTTGGAGTTGATACAACTGACTGCACCATAAAAGGGTGCATTTACGATGCCTCTTTTAATGCTTCTTGATAGGCCTCCATATCGACCAAATGCGTATTGCGCCCAACACTTTTTAAGTCGCGTAAAGCAATATCAGGCTTTGCTAAGGGAAGTCGGTCTGAATAGACGATAATCCTTTTATTTCTGATATCTTTTCCAACATCACGTGTAGTGTGGGAAAAATAGAACCTTCCATAAATTGGGCAGTCAATTTTTCCGCTTGGGCCTGTAGTCATCAATGTGGCACAAAATGGTATCTGAGAAATGACACTCCACATTGAAAGAGCCAACTCTAGGCTGATATAGCTAATTGCATTAGGACGAAAGGTCTCCACTATTTGGGTGCTGATATGAGATTTCGATGCCGTTGTTCCAGTAAAAACAAAAAGACCTCTAGTAACACGATGCAGCACGCCAGCACTTACTGCTCTATTTATCGTGCTGGCAAAAGCAGCTTTAGTCTGGTCATGGATCACAGAGCGTAGATCACTGGTGCTATAAACCGCTTTTTGCTCTTCTTGATTCTTGAACTCTAGCGGCCTTTGAAACGATTTAACTTTCATAGCTTTAAGATTCTTCCAGTATGAATGACATCTTTAGTGGGGGTAATGTTTTGACATAAGCAACATCTCTTCAAGAGAGTTTTCGACATCATGGGATCTTTAAAATCATCATATTTCCGAGAGTACTCATACGTTACAAACATAATATCCAATACAGTAAGTAATAGATCACTGTATTTGCTATATAAATAAACTAAGGATTATATGTAGTCTTACTCATTAGACTCAATGATAACTGGAGTCTTAATGACAGATTTAATTTTATTTTCTACTTCGGAATAAATATCCACTTCAATGTTATCAACTTCAAGAGTGACTATTAATGTGTAATTAACATACTTAGTACAGCGCTCTTCATCTTTATTTTGTTTCCACCAGCCAGTCACGGGTTTGACCGCAATCATAAATACTTGTGAAAGTTCCGCAGCTGTCCCGACCCAGTAATCCTTATGTATGGATCCATACTTTTGTAGTTGGCTCCCAAAGAACCACCCATGAGAGAAACTATGTTCAGTATAATTTTCACTACGATGATCGCTCCTATTTATACTATCAATAAAGTCCTGTTTATTCTGCCCCGGTTTACATAGATTAAAAGTAAGACCATGTGATCTATAAACATATTTGCTTTTAATGTTTGAAACTCTTGGATTGGGTTCAACAAAGTAAGATAACGTAACAGTCATTTTTACTTTTGAATCAAGAGGAAGTTCATTGAGAACTTTCGTAGGCCAAGGTAAGTCATGAAGGTTGAATTGATTGAGTTTGAAATTTGCAGTTTGATCAAATGGTTTTAAAGATGATTCTATAATCAATGTTAGCCTATCATTTTTGCTAGCGATAGCTTTTTCAAGATTAGGTATTCCATATCCGCACACCTTAAAAATTTGTTTTATATGATCTTTCTTTACTCCTTTTGAGTTATCCAATTTAGCTATTTCACTCAACTTATCGTTAATAGGGGCAGACCATTCCGCAGAGTGAATCAGTAGACCTCTAATCGTTTCGGCTTTGGCATTTGGATAAACTGACATGATTTTCGCAGCAATATATGAAGCTTCTGCAGTAGCAGCACTTGTATCTGTATGAGAAGCGAATAAGTTTCCTTGTGTTTTGCCTGAGGCCGTCAAAATAGATAAGTCCTCATGAAAATCAATTGAGCCATCGGAGAGTATTAAGCGGTTTCCTCCCTCACAAAGAATATCTGGTTTAAATGGCGCATCACCCCACTCCCAATCATGAGAGCTTGAGGTCGTTGGGTTTATATCATTAACTTGAGAACAAATTATTGGATTATTTATACCTTTTGCATCATATAGTTTAGTATAACTACCTACAGTGACTGCATTCCAAGCTTGGGCTGGATCGTTAACTCGAGCAGATCTTGCATTTTCCCAATAATCTTTTTGGACTCCTGGGGCATTTCCTGCGGAGATGACAAAAATATCAGAATTTTCTTGGAATTCTGTAAAGCAGAAATTATCGATAGCTGTTGACCAAGAAGTAGGATATCCATTATGACCTGAACTAGGATTAGTTACAGCTAAGCTATACACTCTTTTTGAATATGGCCTATCGACAACCAATTTATTGATAGTATCAAGTGTGACCGCACCATATAGCTCTTCGGGGTTAGCAAGTGGTGGTGGTGGTAAGATTCTACCTGATTCTATTTTATGTGTGAGTTCAATCGATTCACTACTCATCAAATAATCTACAAGATTGGCTCCGTAGGCGGCCACGCCAGCTTGATATGAGCCGTGATAAACGGGTGATAACGAAATGTACTGATCATCATAATTAGCCCATTTGCTATCCCACGAGACACAATAACTTGCCTTGCAAACTTTTCTTAGGATAGGGTTATTGTAGTTAATGCCTGTATCCAATATGGTGACAAAAATATTCGCATCATCATTTAGCCTGATACGATTATTAAAGTCCTCTGTAAACTCAAGCTGGTCTCGGGGTTCCATTTCAATAAGAACACTTGGACTTTCAGTAGATACACGAAATTCGATTATATCAGGATAGTCAGTCACTAATTTTTCAAGCTGTCGTCGTGTAGCTCTTGCTTTGAAAATAGTAATAGTTGGTAAAGATATGTGAGATTTACTAATGAAACTTAAATCATCACCTACTCTCAATATGAATTGATTTTTCTCCTCATCATCACTAAATGATATCCATATTTCACATGCAACAGTATCATCATTTTCTGGTAAAAGCTTTAAATCGTCATTCCATAGATCCTCAAGTGTTGATGGTCTAATTTTGGATACATTATTTAACATTTGAAGGTTTTTGGGCTTCTCTGTTTTTGTTTTTTCATTTATAAATTGCTGTATCTTTTGGCTAAACTTATCTTGATTTTCTTTGCTCGTATAAAAAGTAATAACCTGACTACTATCTTCATATTTTAATGTTTTAAGTTTAAAACTAGTATTATCAAATTTACTTGCATCAAGTTCTTCCTCAGGGTCACTAACAATACTTAAAAAAATCCCTTTATCACATACAAGAGGAGAAACTCCTTTACCAGTTTCATTGTTAAAAGCCAGCTTAGTCGAATTAATTTTTTGTATGGATTTTTCCAATTGATCAAGCAATTTATTTCCATGCTCGATATTATTTTTTATATTTGATAATACTAGTCCTCCACCTTTTGAAGGTTGAGCATAGTAATCGTATTGTTCTGTAGTACTAAAAAAAAGATGAGATTTGTTTTTTTTCATGTGATGAATTAAAGTTTTGTTTTACTATTCAAAGATCCGAGTAAAAATTTCTTATCAATAATTTTATTATTACTAAGAATTGCTTCCTTTGCCGCATCATCACATGCTTTTGTAATCTCAGCGTAGCTTAAATTCTTAGATGCTGTATATATTTCTGACCAGTCCTTGACCTTAAAATTAAACTTACTAAATCTATTACCGATAAGCTGTTGAATTTCTTTTTCATCGGGTAGGTCAAATTCGATGATGTCATCAAAACGTCGAAAAAGAGCTTTATCAAGGGCTTCTATATGGTTTGTGGCTGCGATAACGATACTACTTGATTGTTCTTCTTCAAAAAAAACCAAAAAAGAGTTTAGAACTCTCTTTATCTCACCTATGTCATTACCATTCCCTCTAGATGATCCAATAGAATCAAATTCATCAAAAAGATATACGGCTCTATTATTTGATATGAAATTGAAAATTGACCTGAGTTTGGCGGCTGTTTCTCCCATAAATTTGCTAATCAGCCCATCAAGTAGAATCGAATAGAAGGGCATATTCAATTCAGTAGCCAGCATGGCGGCTGACATTGTTTTTCCAGTACCCGGGAGACCATGGAACAGTAACTTTCTGCGCGGAGTAAGGCCAAACTCTCTAAGACTAGATATGTTTTTATGTTCCTTAATTACTTTTTCTAAATGCTGCTGTACCCTTTCTGAAAAGATAATCTCATTTTTTTTTACAGAAGTGAATTTAAGCTGGAGACTACCATCTAGCTCATTTTGGGATGATAGAATTACAGCATTTTTATCAAAATTCTTTTGGACTGGTGAACCCTTATCAATTATGGTTTTGATTTCTTTTGCCACTTTATGATGACCAGCTCTAGCTTCGCTAGCAGCTATTTGTAAAGAGACTGATTGAAACTTACTAGCATCATTTTGATAGTGAGCCCTAATCAGGTTCTTAAGCTGTTCAGCAGTTGCCATTTTAAAATCCAAATAAATACTAGTTGATTTTTACATTATAACAAATTTCCATACGCTCTCTGAGGGAATACAGGGAGAGGTATAACCTCTCGAAGATATCAATCTCGTGCTACCCACCATTAAATTATCCATGATTTAGCTGTGCTGTATTTAGATATCATATACATCTAAGCGTCAGTTGATTCATAACTTCAGAGAAGATTGAGTCTAAACTCTGTCTAGTAATAGAGTATTGACTAGCAGAGCTTGGATAAAATCACTTAATCAAGTTCCAAAGATAGCTTTGTAGATCATCAGAGCTCTAATTCCACTCACACTCTTTCAAGTAAAGCTAAAAATTAGCAGTAACACCATTAAACTTGATCAGCCTTCGTTTGGTAAAGCTCCAGAAAGACTCAATACCATTGATATGGCAATGACCATGGGCAAACGCGTTATTACCATGGTTGCCCCTGAAATGTGTGGCATAGCCAACATCTACCAAACCATTGTAACCGCGCCTACCATCCAGTATATGACACCATCAAGTCCTACTTTACCGAGAATAACACTCTGCAAGGTCTTTTTCTTACAGTCAGGAATTATCTCGGTGTAGACGCACCCTTGCCTTTCAAAGATACCAAAAACTGGTCGCTTTAAGGTACCACGGCCACTTTTAAGCCAAACAAAAGATTTTTCTGGTTTATTTGATACTGATAAATCTCTTGCAGGAAGATAGCCTACCAGTGATTGACGGTATTACGATTTAAACCTAACTGCATATTCTTATTAGTGTAACCAACTACTCTTATTAACCTTGTCCACCTGTTCTCATTCAAGAGTTAGTTTGGCTATATTGCAAACTAGCACCACCCACGACCACAGTTATATTTTAGTGTGGTCACCACTCACATTTAGCGCAACCAGTAGTCTGATTAGTAATAGCAACATATCAATTATTATTTTTCAATCACATTTTTTTTCTGCAATAAGTTTAGCAAATCTAACTAATTCCGCTTAGATCCATTCTGCAAACTCGCCAACTATCAACTACCGTAGTTTTTTACCATTTTCCTGTAGAGTTTTATTGGGGAAGTTTAGTTCTAATTGTGTCATCATAACCTCAAATATAACATCTACTTCTACTGTCACAACTCTTTTACATACCTCGGACTATAGCTTTTTGACATCTTGAACAAAAACTCTCAGAGCAAATTTTGGGAATTTTTGTTACATCCGATTCTTCGAATCGAATATTAAAAAGCGGTGAACATGTCACCGCTAAAAATGACATAGTATTTGATCAATACTATAATTTAAATCCGTACTCACGCAGATATGCACGCAGGTTTTCGTCATTAATTGTCAAGATAATCCCGATGCGTTTAAATATACTGAACCCCAGTAGTATAGCGAGAACAGAAAAGACT
>JAHUUI010000010.1:0-2500 GCA_019218315.1 Cardiobacteriaceae bacterium TAE3-ERU3
TAGCTAAGGGGCTGTGTAAAGCCCTGACGGTGACCTACTCTCACATGGGGAGACCCCACACTACCATCGGCGATACTGCGTTTCACTTCTGAGTTCGGCATGGGATCAGGTGGGACCACAGTTCTATGGCCGTCAGGAAAACCGGTGTCAAGTGATTGTTTAGATCACTCTTCAACCCAACACGCTTTTACGGGCGAGTCAGGCAAACATTCAATTTGTATTCAACAATTCTGTCAGCTTCAAAATAACTTGAGCGTTGTATGATCAAGCCTCACGGTCAATTAGTATTGCTTAGCTTCATATATTACTACACTTCCACATGCAACCTATCAACGTCGTCGTCTACAACGGACCTTGAGTGACCTTAAAGGTCAAGGGAGATCTTATCTCAGGAGGGGCTTCCCGCTTAGATGCTTTCAGCGGTTATCCCTTCCGAACATAGCTACCCGGCAATGCCATTGGCATGACAACCGGTACACCAGAGGTTCGTCCATTCCGGTCCTCTCGTACTAAGAACAGCTTCCTTCAAATCTCCAACGCCCACGGCAGATAGGGACCGAACTGTCTCACGACGTTCTGAACCCAGCTCGCGTACCACTTTAAATGGCGAACAGCCATACCCTTGGGACCTGCTACAGCCCCAGGATGTGATGAGCCGACATCGAGGTGCCAAACTCCTCCGTCGATATGGACTCTTGGGAGGAATCAGCCTGTTATCCCCGGAGTACCTTTTATCCGTTGAGCGATGGCCCTTCCATTCAGAACCACCGGATCACTAAGACCTACTTTCGTATCTGCTCGACGAGTATGTCTCGCAGTTAAGCTGGCTTATGCCTTTGCACTCTTGGTGCGATTTCCGACCGCACCGAGCCAACCTTCGCACTCCTCCGTTACTCTTTAGGAGGAGACCGCCCCAGTCAAACTACCCACCAGACACTGTCTGCAATCCCGATAAGGGACCTACGTTAGAACATCAAAATAAGCAGGGTGGTATTTCAAGGATGGCTCCACAGAAACTGGCGTTTCTGCTTCAAAGCCTCCCACCTATCCTATACAACTTATTTCAATGTTCAGTGTCAAGCTGTAGTGAAGGTTCACGGGGTCTTTCCGTCTTGCCGCGGGTACACAGCATCTTCACTGCGATTTCAACTTCACTGAGTCTCGGGTAGAGACAGCGCCGCCATCGTTACGCCATTCGTGCAGGTCGGAACTTACCCGACAAGGAATTTCGCTACCTTAGGACCGTTATAGTTACGGCCGCCGTTTACCGGGGCTTCAATCAAGAGCTCTCACCCCATCATTTAACCTTCCGGCACCGGGCAGGCGTCACACCCTATACGTCCACTTGCGTGTTTGCAGAGTGCTGTGTTTTTGATAAACAGTCGCAGCGGCCTATTCTCTGCGACCCCCAATAGCTTACAGCGCAAGGCCTTCACCATCAGGGGCATACCTTCTCCCGAAGTTACGGTATCATTTTGCCGAGTTCCTTTACCCGAGTTCTCTCAAGCACCTTGGAATTCTCATCCTACCCACCTGTGTCGGTTTGGGGTACGGTTAATCATAATCTGAAGCTTAGAGGCTTTTCCTGGAAGCAGAGCATCAACCACTTCGTCATCGTAATGACTCGTCATCACATCTCAGCCTTAAAGATGCCCGGATTTACCATGGCATCAAGCCTACATGCTTAAACACACATCCAACAGTGTGCTGGCTTAGCTTTCTCCGTCCCCCCATCGCAATTATGATCAGTACAGGAATATTAACCTGTTTCCCATCGACTACGCGTTTCCGCCTCGCCTTAGGGGCCGACTCACCCTGCGCCGATTAGCGTTGCGCAGGAAACCTTGGGTTTTCGGTGTGCGGGTTTTTCACCCGCATTATCGTTACTCATGTCAGCATTCGCACTTGTGATACCTCCAGCATGCTTCTCAACACACCTTCATCGGCCTACACAACGCTCCCCTACCATACATATAAATATGCATCCGCAGCTTCGGTACACAGTTTAGCCCCGGTAAATCTTCCGCGCAGGACGACTCGACTAGTGAGCTATTACGCTTTCTTTAAAGGGTGGCTGCTTCTAAGCCAACCTCCTAGCTGTCTTCGCCTTCCCACTTCGTTTCCCACTTAACTGTAATTTGGGGACCTTAGCTGGCGGTCTGGGTTGTTTCCCTCTCCACGACGGACGTTAGCACCCGCCGTGTGTCTCCTGTAGTCAAACTTTACGGTATTCGGAGTTTGCATCGGTTTGGTAAGTCGGTGTGACCCCCTAGCCGAAACAGTGCTCTACCCCCGTAAGTCATCTACAAGGCACTACCTCAATAGTTTTCGGGGAGAACCAGCTATCTCCGAGCTTGATTAGCCTTTCACTCCTATCCACAGGTCATCCCCTAACTTTTCAACGTTAGTGGGTTCGGTCCTCCAGTTGATGTTACTCAACCTTCAACCTGCCCATGGATAGATCGCCCGGTTTCGGGTCTACACCCAGCGACTAAAACGC
>JAHUUI010000011.1 GCA_019218315.1 Cardiobacteriaceae bacterium TAE3-ERU3
ACACAGCGTGCTCGTAGAATTTAAGCACTCATTTTGTATTGAATTGGAGTCATATCATTGAGCGAGTCATGTGGCCGCTCTATGTTGTATAACTCAACCCATTGCTCCGTTTGTTCGGCCACCTCCCTTAAATTTGTAAATAAGTACAAGTCCAACACTTCTTGCCTGTAAGTGCGATTGAACCGCTCGATGTAGGCGTTTTGGTACGGACAACCCGGCTTGATGTAATCAATCATGATGTCATGGGCTTCTGCCCATCTGATGAATTCATGCGAGGTAAATTCACTACCGTTGTCACAACGGATCTTTTCAGGGTAACCATGACACTCTTCTAGACGGTCTAGGTATCTCGTCACGCGCTGCGAGGGCATGCCTGTTGCAATATCAATACCCAATACTTCGCGGTTAAAATCATCGATTACGTTGAACGTGCGAAAGCGTACTTTGTTGTTCAAGCTGTCGCTCATAAAGTCTATTGACCATGATTTGCCTGTGGCTTTAGGTGCCGCGAGAGGTTGAGGGTGACGAGTGGGTAAGCACCTTTTCGTCTTGCGCCGTATGTTGAGCTTCAGCTCTGTATACACGCGGTAGACACGCTTATGGTTCCAGCCATAGCCCATATGGCTTTGAGACGCTTGAAGTACTTAGGAAAACCCCAGCGCTGATGTTTTTCGACCAGCTGATTCAGTGCTGCAATAATCTCGCCATCATCAGTTCCTTTAGTCTGGTAATAAAATGCGCTACGACTCATACCAGTAGCCTCACAGCTCATCACAATGCTGGTGTTATATCTTGTCTGTAAATCCAGAGCCCACGCTTTACGTTCAGCCACGGGCACTAGAGCTTTTTTATAATTTCTTCCTGCAGCTTAGACTTCAGACTTAGATCCGCATACATCTGCTTCAGACGACGGTTTTCTTCTTCAAGTTCTTTAAGCCGCTTGATATCAGAAACTTCCATACCGCCATACTTGGCGCGCCACTTGTAAAATGTTGATTGACCAATATCGTATTTACGGCAGAGATCTTTGATAGTTAGACCCGCTTCAGCTTCCTTGAGTATGGCTATGATCTGGCTTTCGGTCTTCTTTTTGCTCATCAGTAAAATCCTCTTGTCATTTGAAGAAAATTCTACGTCAAAGCTGTGCTAGTTTGGGGGATAGTTACA